>CALDYJ010000059.1 GCA_937941095.1 uncultured Saprospiraceae bacterium
CAGCCGATGGGTCCATCTACAGATGCAACAGCAGCAGGTTCATCATCTAAAGTTGCCATTTCAACAGTTACCGTTTCTTGAGCCCAGCAACAAGTTACTAAATCATAAATGGTAAAAGTGTAATCTCCTGGTGCATCTATAACTGGTGTTAATGTATAATGGCCAGCTACAATGCTTCCATTTTCTGTTTCCCAACCGTATATTGTATTTGAACCTATGTCAGATCCTTCTGCACTAAGTACACCATACGAAGTATAGCCTTCGCATAATGGAAAAGATTCGACAGAAGCTGTAATGTAAATATCTACCCCAGAATCAATCCATAATGTAAATGGGCAGCCATCACCACCATAACCATCAATCATAATTAGATACTGGTCTCCTGGTATTAAGGGTTCTACATAAAAAATAAAAGAGGTATTCTCTCCTGATAAGCTTCCGATACAAGAAACTTGCTCTCCTGGACAATCTCCATCTAAAGTTCTATATTCATAAGCACCTAATTGAATTCCTCTGTTTGCATCGCATTCTGAAATATCTACTTCAATGTGTAGATGATCATCATCTGCAATGAAAGAAAGCCATTGATTATTTTCGATGGTGTATTCAAAACCAGTTACTGGATCTATGCACCAACCTCTGTTAGGAACATCTCCTCTTGTAAAGGTCCGATCATCTGGATCAGTATCAGAACGCCATCCGTTTATTTGGCATGAATTAATTAGTGGAGCATCCACACACCAATCTTCTCCTATTGGCGCACAAGGATTTAATTGTCCAATTAGATTATTGGACATGGCGATAAACACCAGTGTCATAAACAGGGGTAATCGTTTATTCATATGTTATTATTCTCTAATAAAAGTGACCCAATTCAAACAAACATTATGAATGACGAATTGGCGAGTTAAATAGCCTTATAATATGGTTTATAGCTTTATTTACGACGGTAAATAGCTTTATATTTATTGGTTAATGTGTAGTAAATGTTTGGGTTTCTAAATATAAGCAAAATATGTTAAAAAGTCAGTTTCTTGGGTTTCTGCTTATATCCTCAAGATTTATCATTCTTTGAGTTTATTAAGTTATTAATTATCTTAATTTTAATTGTAAATCCTCTTTTATTTGGATGAACATCTACTTAATGTTTCAAAACATGCTTAAAATGAAAAAAATCACCTTAGCCCTTTTCATTCTTTCTTCTTGTTTTTTGTATGCACAAGAAGATACAACAATTGTACAAACGCTAACTTTAGAATCTGAAACTAGAAATGGCGTTTTTGAATTTCCGAATGATCCATCTAAGACTTACCGTAAGGTGCTTATGGAATATAAAATGCGTTGCAAAGACGGTGTGGTAAATCCTGGAGACAACTCTACTGGTTGCCACGAATGGGATTACAGTTGCAATACTTTTATAACTGATTCTACCACTGTAGATTCTTCCATGGCAACTCACCCTTCTTACATTATTTCGAATTATGGTGAAGAAACTTTTCCCTACACCAGTGTTCCTCAATATGACTATTATCAAAAAATTCAAAAAGAAGTTATTTACAATAGCACTATTAGCGAACGATTTTTAACCATTGGAGAAGGAGACCTTAATCTAGAACACCCATTTTCCTCAAGCGCAAAATCTACTAGAGCTCAATATCTATGGAAAGCTAGTGAATTGTCTGGTTCAGTTCTTAGTGCTGGAAACATCTCTAGCATGAGATTCTATGTTGAAGAATTAAACGACAAATTAGATTTCTTAAACATCCGATTAAAGCAAACCACTTTGGAATCTCTGGATTTGAATACTATTGAATCTGAAGACTTTGTAGAAGTGTACAACCTAAATAGTATTTTAAGAGATGGTGCAAATAATTTTAAATTTCATACCCCATTTGAATGGGATGGAACTTCTAACATTTTGGTTGAACTTAGTTTCACTAATGAATCAGCTAATCTTAACACATTTGTAGAAGGCAATCAAGAAGATTTCGATTGTTCTTTAATAAGTAATACACCTGATCAATATGCACAATTTAATGGTGCAGAATTTGCTGAACTACCTAACACTGCTTTATCAAACATTTCAAATGAAATTACCGTGATGTTTTGGTCATTTGGAAATGTTGAAACTTTACCCACCAATACCTCTATTATTGAAGCTACGGATCAACAAAACAATAGGCAAGCTAACATTCATTTACCATGGAGCAATGGTCAAATTTATTGGGATTGTGGAAATGATGGAAATGGTTATGACCGGATCAACAAGCAGGCCAACGAACAAGATTTTAAAGGCAAATGGAACCATTGGGCCTTCACAAAAAACGCAAAGACCGGCAACATGTCCATTTATCTGAATGGAAGTCTTTTTCATTCAGGTACTGGAAATAATAAAGCTATCGACATAGATAGATTTGTGTTAGGAGCATCTAGTCAAAAAAGCAACTATTATTATGGTGGAATAAATGAATTTTCAATTTGGGACAAAGCCTTAGATATTGACGTAATCAATGCTTATCTATATAAAGACATTGATGATCAACACCCAAATTACGACAGACTAATGGCCTATTATCAAGCCAACACGCTTGAAAATAATCAATTGATTGATCATTCCATTTATCAAGAAAAGGCAACTGTCGAAGGAGCATTACAAATTAAGAACATCAAGGGAAATGAACTTTATAGAAACTTTGTCCAAGATCAGCAAAGACCTAAGATAGATTTTGTGCAAGGAGAATACGATCTAACCATCAATGAAATTATCGTAACAGAAGCTGTATTGAAACCTCAACATGCAGTTAGGTCTTTTTCAGTTGAAGGAACAGACCTTATTGAAGGGCCAAGTATTTTTGTTTGGTTGGCCGGTGAAGAATTGACCTATGATGAAAACAATGTGATTGTTGATTCTTCTTCTACAGCTCCGGAAAACACCATCACCATCGATCAATTATCATACTTTAGAAAATTTCCTTCTAAATATGAATTACTGTCTTTTGTTACACCTTATGGTTTTACATTAGATCTTGGTCCTGAAGGAAAAACTTGGACATTTGATGTAACTGATTTTCTACCCATCTTAAAAGGAAACAGAAGACTTTCCATGGAAAGAGGTGGTCAATTCAATGAAGAGTTTGACATTCGGTTTTTATTCATTGAAGGGACACCTGCCAGAGAAGTGCTATCGATTCAAAACATCTGGCCTTTTGCTAGTGGTGGGTATGATGCCATTACAGAAGAGAGGGTTTTTGAAGAGAGAAACGTAATGATGCATCCAGATGGAGCAGCTTATAAGATAAGATCTTCCATTACAGGTCATGGCCAAAATGGAGAGTTCATCCCTAGGCTTCATTTTTTAAACATAAATCAAGGACAAGAAGAGTTTTTATGGGAAGTATGGAAAAGCTGTGGAGCAAATCCAGTTTATCCCCAAGGAGGAACTTGGATCTTTGATCGCGCAGGTTGGTGCCCAGGAATGCCTAGTGATTTGTATGAAAATGATATTACTTCCTTTGTAAATCCTGGTGAAACTGCTAGCATTAACTATGGCGTCATTCCTACAGCAGATCAAAGTGCAACGAATTATCTGGTTTCGAATCAACTAGTTACCTATGGGCCTATTAATTTTACTCATGATGCAGAAATTACTACCATCATCAGACCAAGTCTTGATGTAAGGTTTACGAGAGAAAATCCAGCTTGCATTGATCCAGTCATTGAAATAAAAAATTTAGGTTCAGAAAATCTTGAATCTCTGGTAATTGAATACATGATAAAAGGAGGAATTCCTTTGACATATGAATGGACAGGCAGCTTAGCATTTAATGAATCTACTCAGGTTACATTACCTACTGTTAACTTATTCTTTTGGCAAACCGCTCCTTCAGAAATTTTTGAAGTTACTCTTAGCCAACCAAATGGGCAAGTGGATTTAAATCAAACAAACAACAAAATGACTTCTAGTTTTAAAAGATCAGACAAATGGCCGATAGCTGAAATGACCTTTAGCTACAAAACAAACAATAGGGCTTCTCAAAACAGATTAACGGTTAAAGATCAATCTGGAAGTATCGTTTTTGAACGAGGAAACATGGAAAACAACAAACTATACAATGACGATATTACGCTTAAACCTGGCTGTTATACAATGGATTTTGAAGATTCTGGAAATGACGGTCTAGATTTTTGGTACTGGGCAGCTGTTGGGCAGGATGTAGGTACAGGATATTTCCAAATACAAATAAATGGCATCCCGTTCAAAACTTTTGAACCTGATTTTGGAAGCAGCATACATTATAACTTTTTTGTTGATGGTGTTGTCTCTGACGATCAAGTATTAAAAAACACGCTCATGACTGTTTATCCAAACCCAAGTAATGGGGCTGCTACTCTTGAGTTAGTAGGTTATGAAGGAAAGAAAATTGACTTGAACATTACTGATATAAACGGGAATTCAATATTGACAAAAGCCATCTCTATAAATACAGAAACCTTCAAACAAGATTTATCTATGACTCAGTATAGTGCGGGAATTTATTTTGTAAAAATCACACATAATGGCAATACTAGAACAAGAAAAATAGTCAAATTCTAGATACTCAAGAGAAGAAGGCTTAAGAACTATAAGTCTTCTTCTTTTTCATATTCTATCCTTGATCGATAAGGAGCAAAAGGAATTTTCAAAAGATTCTTTATTGAACTAGCTTCTGGTTTGTTCATGTGTGTATCCAAACCATAAATCAATTTATTATTGTCAACCTTGATCATTGTTCCTAATAAACGATCCCAAAAAGAAAAAATGTTTCCATAATTTTTATCAGAATAAGGTTGTCGATAATGATGATGTACCCGATGCATGTGAGGCGTACAAATGATCAACATTAATGCATTATCTAGCCATAATGGCAAATTCACATTTGAATGATTAAACTGACTCAAAAAAGCAGATGCAGCTTGATAAAGCATGACCAACCAAATTGGAGCACCTACAATTAAAATGGCTCCAACTGTGAATACAAATCTCAGAATTGATTCTCCTGGATGATGCCTGTTGGCTGTACTTGCATCAACTTCCATATCACTGTGATGAATGATGTGAAACTGCCACATCCATTTTACTTGATGAAAAGTCCAATGAGCAAACCAAGCTGAAAGAAAATCCATTAGTAATAGGCCTACAATTAATTGAGGGACAAAACTAAGCTCCATCCAAGAAAGCAAACCAAAACCATTTGCCTCTACCCAAAAACTAGTTCTAAGTAAAACAAAAGCCAAAATGAAGTTTACTAAAATGGTTGTGAAAGTAAAAAACAGATTTAAAGCAAGATGTTTCCATCTCGAATATTTAAACTTAAAAAAAGGCAAACCTGTTTCGAGTATTAAAAAAAAACTCAAACCGCCAAACAATATAATTGTTCTATGTGAAGAAGGAATGTTACTAAAATATTCAACAAGGGTATCCATTTTACAATTTAATGATTCGTTTTCGAATTGTAGAATTAGAATAGATAAATTCCAAAACAAGTAAACCATTTTCATCAGGAATGCGAATGTTATTTTCAGTTGGCTTCTGAAAAGATTTAATTTTAGCGCCTTGTTGATTATAAATATTGATGCCTTCTAAATCCTCAAGCATAACAAAATCAAAAAAGATCAAATTACCTTTTAATGGATTAGGATAGACATTCACGTCTGTTAATATGATTTCAGAATTACTCACTGGACTAACAAAAATGCCATCGATGAATTGACTTTCAATTAATACTGGAGATAAATCAGCATTTAAATACATAGCCCTAAACGTTTCTATTTCAGGAGTACTTTCTTCAAACATTGGATTCATCCATTTAGGGGGAAGAGATTGATAATACATTTTTACACTCACGTCAACTAAGCCTTCGTAGGTCCCAATAGGGACATGATAATATATGACATCTGTACCTGAGCCTTCTACCCCATTTTCTTTATTAAAATCAGCATCGTTTAAAGCATTGCCATAAATTTTAGTGGTATCATATGCAGCATGGCTTGTTGTAAAACCTAAAGGAGCTAATCTATTGTCTTTTAAAGCTGTATGTGATTGCTCTAAAACAGTTGTGAAATTACCTTCTACATCTCCAAGTACTAATTCATAGATCTGAACTTGGTCTTCGCTTCTGATCACTTGATAATGTGGTTCTGTTTCTTCTGTTTGCCCTTTTACTTCATAGTCATTTTCCATTACTCCACTCTGAAATAAGGTATCTCCATCTTGTGTCAGCGCAACAAATTCTAAATAGCTTCTGCGTGAAGGATAACCAGATGGAAATTTATGACCAGCCTTATTTTTAACTTCTACAGCGAAATATAGAGAATCTGTATCGAGCGATTCAAGGTTCAATGACATCTCCGCAGTTTCATTTTCTAAAAGATCTAAAGTATTTGCTAATACTTTATCAAAATCTTCTTCATCTGCATTAATTCCCAGTTCTTCTCTATGTTCTTTCATCATTTTCAACATGGCAGTATTTCCACCTACTAATTCATGCAAAGCAAAAGGACTCCTTCCCTGCAAGAATATATAATTAGCTGAAATGACAACTGAGTCATCTATTCGTGGCATGTGGCATTTTTGACAAGAAGCAGCTGTCTCACCTTTTTCTGCATTATAAGCTGAGTTTAGCCATTCGTGGTAAGTAGCTTGCTCTACAAATTCTTCTCCAGTATAATTACCTTCAAGGTCAACACTCTTAGTTAAAAGTGTATGGCATGATGCACAAATTCCAGCATCATTAATGTGTTCGCTATACTTGGCTTCAAAACCAACAAAACTTGTCATGGGTTGCGCAAAAGGAAATTCATATGGGCCATACATAACCCTCGAGGTATCATAATTAATTTCACCTGAAAAAGTTTCTGCTAGCCCTTCCTCTGCAATCATATGACATGAAGCACAGTTGACTCCGTCCATTGCAACCGTATCAAGCAACATCTCATCAATGGTATAATGCTGAGCACCTCTAAGTAAAGCAGTATAGTGTCCGTTAGGCGCATGACAAGAAGTACATTTTGTTTGTAAATCAAGACTGTGATTTGGATTTACTAAAATCTCATGACTAACCTTTGCTCGCCAAAAAGGATCTTTAGCCGAATTAGCCATCATAGTTGCTCGCCAATTATCCACAACGTTCACATCATTTCCATCACTATCTAACATCGCATTCATTTGCATATCATGTCCATGGCATCCCTCGCAATGATAAAAGGTTGGAAAGATGATGGTTGAATCAACGGGATCAACCTGGCGATTTAACATCTGTTTAAAAGAAGCAATTTCACCTTCCGAATGAAAGCTTTTATGTTCAGCAATTGGTACTGTAGCAAAAAAGATTACAGTTAGAAAAACTACAATTGAAAATGAAAAACTCTTGTAAGAAAAATTCATATGTCGAAATTAAGCTTTCATTTTGAGAATTGCTGATACTGAATAATTTATTATTAAAGATATGCCTCCTATCAAACAAAAAAGGAACCATCTTCTAATGAAGACGATTCCTACCACCTATCCGAAACAAATTCTTTGGTTTAAATAAGTCTGGATGGCACATATAAAAACCATGCAACAGGTTTTACTCTTAAATCGATTCTATGGAGTAGACTAAAGATTGATTATTTTCGATTGGCTGCTATACATTAATATAAAACATAATACAACGTATATGTTATTTAAATATACGTCTTTTTGTTTGCATTTCAAATTATAGGAGGAAGATTATAACCAAGCGCTATAGATCGCTTGTCAATTTTTTATGGCTGGATCTTTAAGGCCTAATTCAGCAAAACCCTTTATTCTCAGCTTACACGAATCGCAGACTTGACAAGGTTGACCAGATTCTCCTGGATCATAGCATGTCACAGTTTTTGAATAGTCCACATCTAAACTTAAACCCATGCTTATGATTTGAGATTTTTTTAGATCAATTAAAGGGGTATGGATTTTTAATTTTTTATTCCCCTCAATGCTATTTTTAGTTGCTAGATTAGCCATTTTCTCGAAGGCTTCAATAAATTCTGGTCGACAATCTGGGTATCCACTATAATCTACAGCATTTACACCTATGAAAATATCATAGATGTCCATTACCTCTGCATAAGCCAAGGCATAAGAAAGAAATATCGTATTTCTTGCTGGAACATAAGTAATTGGAATTTCTTGGTCCATTTCTTCTTGACTGCGGTGTTTAGGTACATCAATCTCAGCAGTTAGGGCAGATCCTCCAAATGATCTTAAATTAATGTTGATTATTTTATGTTCTCTAACTTCATTTAATTTAGCAATTTCAATGGCGGCTTTCAATTCAATATGGTGTCTTTGACCATACTCAAAAGACAAAGCAATACAAGTAAACCCATGACTTTTAGCATAGGCTAATAAGGTACTTGAATCCAGTCCGCCACTTAAAAGTATTAACGCAATTTTTTCTTTCATCTCAAATTATAATTAACTATACACCTTCTGCTTAATGTGGAATGACCAGCAAATTTGATATATATATTTGAATTATTTAAACTTTAATCTATAAATTAGAATTTGTCTCTGAATTTCATTGTTGTAGCTTTGCTGGATCTAAATAATAAATAATATGTCAGAATTTGAATTATTAGGAAAAAGTCAAAATGAATTGCCTACTTCACCAGATGATGCAAAGTTGGATACTTTCGAAAATAGAAATCAAAAAAGAAATTACATCATACAATTTCATTGTGATGATTTCACTTCGCAATGCCCTGTGACTCAGCAATCCGATTTTGCCGAAATCGAAATCGAATACATCCCAGGAAAACTATGCATTGAAAGCAAATCTCTCAAGTATTATTTGCAGTCTTATAGAAACCAAAAAATGTTTAACGAAGATATTGTTAACAATATTCTTGACGACCTAAGCAAAGCTTGTCAGCCAAAGTGGATGCAGGTAATGGGTAGTTTTGCTCCAAGAGGAGGCATTAGCCTGACTACTGTTGCCGAATATCCTGACATGGATGGTAAAGAATAATTTTATTCCTAAACACGTTTATAGTTTTATCGCACCAAAATAATCTTTTATGAAACATCAAATCATGCTTTTCCTAAGTCTTCTCTTCCTCACACTATTAAGTTCCTGCGTGAGTAAAAAGGAGTATTTAGCATTACAGACTGAATTGCAAAATGCAAACAACAACCTGTCTAATTACGATCAAAAACTTTCAACTTTTACCAAAAAATTAAATCGTTGTGATACAGAAAAATCCAACTTAAAGTCAGACCTGAGTGCTTGTGACACCAAACTTAAACTCAGAGAAGAACAAATTGAAGACCTTAAAGATCAAATCAAAGACATTAGAGGGCAAAGAGATAAGCAAGTAGAGCAAGTCGGTGACTTGACTGTACTTTCTCAATCTGCAAATGAAAACATTAAAGAAACCTTGTCTCAACTTGAGAATAAAGACAAATACATCAACCTACTTCAACAAGCAAAAACCAAAGCTGATTCTATCAACCTAGCTTTGGCTGTAAACCTTAAAGGAGTCTTGAGTGATGGCATTGAAGACAATGATGTTGAAGTCAAAGTTGACAAAACTGTAGTTTTCATAAACTTATCTGACAAAATGCTTTATAACAGCGGCAGTGCTAATATCACCAATAAAGCGCACAGCGTTTTAGGAAAAATAGCTAAAATTATAAAGGCAAGACCTGACTTAGAAGTTATGGTTGAGGGCTATACTGACAATGTTCCAATTAAAGATTCTTGCAACAAAGACAATTGGGATTTGAGCGTAAAAAGAGCAACATCTGTTGTTAGAACCTTACAAAAAAATCATGGCGTGGATCCTAATAGATTGATTGCTGCAGGTAGAGGTGAATACAACAGCTTGGCTTCTAACGACACTAATGATGGTAGATCTATGAACAGAAGGACCAGAATTATCATCTTACCAAAATTAGATCAATTTTACGATTTACTTAATCCTAATAATGTCCCTAAGTAATTCCATACAAAAAAAGAAATGCAGTTTTGATAAAACTGCATTTCTTTTTTTATTCCACATCATAATCTTAGCTTCTCAGAACTTTTCCTTTGCCCAACAAAACATGGACTTGCCAAATGATTACCTAGCATTTATTGACCCTTATAAAGGTGAAGCATTTGATTATTATTACAAAATTGAAAACATTCATTTCTGGGCATTAGACAGTTTGTATGAAAAAAATCAATCACTTTACAAAAGTGGCTCGATTCAGCAAGGAGACATTGCATTTGCTAACACCTACGACGATTCCATTCTCTTTATAAAACAAGGGAAGAGACGGCCTAGTTACAAGATATACCACCTTGATTTTTATAAAGAATCTTCTTTCTTCGTTTATTCATTCGATCAGTTTGCACTGGTTGAACATACTAATTCATTAATACAATCTCTTGAATCCAAGAATTTTGAAAAGCTAGATTTAAGCAGGATCGAAAACTCTCCAGGCAGCCTTTTTGATTTCGCTTTTGAATTAAACACTTCAGTTTATGATGAAAATTTTTCTAAAAAAAGAAATGCCGCAGCATTTGAAATTTTTATGGCAACTGCTAACTTAGGTCATCCTGAAGCTGCACATCAAATTGCTAACTATTTTTATTTTAAAGATGAAGTGGATATAGAAGAGGTCATTAAATGGCGAAAGTTAGCCATTGAACTTGGAAGTACAGAAGACATTTACGAATTAGCTGATTTTATTATTGATTACAAACCAACTAACATTGGCCAAGCAGTTAATTTACTTGAAAGGTTATTAGACCACCATTGGCACAAAAACAATGCAGCGCTGAAATTATCTAGAATCTACATGCAGGGTACAGGAGGCTTATTAAATTATGAAAAAGGAATCCAATTAATCAATTCATGTGCAGACAATGGGAACTACAATTGTAAATCAGATTTAGCTTTTTTTTATTTCAAAGGGATGGGTGTGGAAAAGGACATTCAAAAAGCATTTGATTTGCTGACCGAAGCAAACAATCTAATCATAGAAAAGACAGGAATTGATCAATGGGAAAAAGAACTTAAAATGATGAAGAAGCATTTGGAAAAGTAGCTGCTATGCTTTGCAACATTGCTACATGTTTATCTTTATGCAATTGAGTATCTTCTTTAAATTTATAATTAGAAGATAGCTTAGCAATCACCAAGTTTTTTTCTTGATTCACGTATACAAACTGACTATATATCCCCACTGCAAAAAAATCATTTTGAGGGAACTGAGGAGTCCACCATTGGTAGCCGTAGCCAAAATGATTATTAGACAATTCGGTTTGATTTGGCAATAAATGAGGAGCATCAGGTTTTATTGCCTCTTCTACCCATTTCTGACTCACAATTTTTTTTTCCTTATATGTCCCTTTGTTTAAGTACAGCAAACCTAGTTTTGCATAATCTCTTAGCGAGGCATTTAAACCACCAAGTGCAACTTCAAACCCAGTTTTATCAACAATCCAATAAGCAGGATCTTGCATGCCTAATGGCTCCCAGATAAGTTCTTGAGTCAAGGTAGTTAATGAACGTCCGCTAACTTCAGAAATTAATAAGCCTAAAACTTGCGTGTCAATGCTAACATATTGATTATAGCTTCCTGGTTTTTTTTCGTTCTTCAAAGATTTAGAAAATGATTTAAGTGAGGACCCCAAAGCAAAAGCTCTTCCAAATCGATTTATATCAGAACTAAAGTCTGCATAATCTTCATTAAACTTTACCCCAGAACTCATCTGAAGAACATCTTTCACCCTTACACCTTCATAGCCTGTCCCTATGAATTCTGGCAAGTAATCCGTTACTGTCTTTTCCAGTTCTATCTTACCTTCATCAACCATAATCCCTAGTAGAGTTGAAATAAAAGATTTGGCCATAGACCAAGAAATGTGAGGCATATCTTCTTTTAAACCTAAATGATAAGATTCATATACCACGGTATCATTTTGGATAACCATCAAACCTTCAGTATTACTTTCTTCAAGGTATCCTTGGATAGAAACTTCATTGTTAAGAAATCTAAAAGTTTCGGGTAAGGTGTAAGAAATATTCTTATCTAATTGAATTGGTTTTTTAGAGGATTTGATTTGACTGACGTCAAATGTTTTATTCATACCTTGAAAATTAGCAATGATGTTTTCTTTATCAAATAAAGTATTCACTTTATAAAGTCTAATAACCTTTTTTACATTTATGAGTAAAAATATTATTAAAAGAAGTATAAAAATTCCCAAAATTTTTAAAACCTTGATTGCCATATTTGTCAATATAAATAAACAGCCGCAATTAATGCGGCTATAAATTGATTTTTTTAAATTTAACAGATACATGAATATCGAAATACTATATGATAAATTAACTGAACTTTCAGCTAATTATGTTCCTAAAATTTTATTAGCTCTTCTAACGCTCTTCATCGGATTCTGGATCATCAAGAAAATAATAAACCTTACAAAAATAGGTATCCAAAAAACTGGTGTTGATGAAACCCTAGCTAAGTTTATTTCTTCTCTTGTAAACATTGGTTTAAAGGTCATGCTCTTTTTAGCAGTAGCAGGAATGTTTGGTGTAAATACCACTTCTTTTATTGCCATCATAAGTGCTTTAATGGTAGGCGTTGGAATGGCTATGAATGGCATGCTAGGTCATTTAGTTTCTGGGATTATGATCATGATGTTTAAACCTTTTAAAGTTGGAGACTTAGTGAAAATCGGTGGCCATGCCACTGTAGGGACAGTCCATGCTATTAATGCTTTTAACACCACATTAAAAACTTTAGATAATCAAAGAGTGATTATATCCAACAGCAATGTTACTGGCAATGACATTAACAACATCTCCGGTCAAGGAACTGTAGGGGTAGAACTAACCTTTGGGATCGGCTATTCAGACAATATTCAAAAGGCAAGAGAAATCATTTTAGCTGTTGGAAATAATTGCCCTTACATCTTAGACAATCCAGAACAAATGGTTGTCGTCTCTGAACTTGGAGACAGTTCTGTTAATTTAGCAACAAGACCTTTTTGCAACAGTGAACACTATTGGGATACGCTTTATTTCATGCAAGAAGAAGTCAAATTAGAATTTGACAAACATGGCATTGGCATACCATTTCCAACTATGGATGTAAATCTTGTAAAACAAAATTGATAAGGATCCTTAATTGCAGTGATTTAACAGATTAGCTATTTTTCTATTATGTACAGAATTATAAGCAATAAAAAGCTTTTGCACATTGAATTTCGAGCATTATTGAGATTTTAAAGTAAGGATTACAAATATATCTTGATTATCCTCAAACCTAGACGTATGAACAAGTGAATAATAAGCATCTTGTTGATAATAAGACTACATTTGCATCTCATTTGCAAAAACACACGAATTGTCAGCATTTAAAGAATTAGGCCTATCAAATCCAGTAATCAAAGCCATATCAGATCTCGGTTTTGAAACGCCTTCAGATATACAAAAACAATCCATTCCTTTATTGTTAGAGTCTAATCAAGATTTTATAGGATTGGCTCAAACAGGAACAGGGAAAACAGCTGCTTTCGGCTTACCTCTACTTGAACTAGTTGACCCAGGTGAAGCTTATACACAGGCTTTAATATTGGCACCTACGAGAGAGTTGGGAAAACAAATTGCTGAACAGTTAAAGCTATACAGCAGATACCTTGACAGGATCAACCTTCTACCAGTTTATGGAGGAGCAAGTATAGTTGATCAAATGAAAAATTTAAAAAAACCTACCCAGATTATTATTGCTACTCCTGGAAGGTTAATTGATCTCACAAAAAGAAAAGCTGTAAAATTAAATAGGCTTAAATATTTAATCCTTGATGAGGCAGATGAAATGCTCAACATGGGTTTTAAGGAAGAAATTGACAAGATTTTAGATTACACGCCTGACGATAAAATCACCTGGCTATTTTCTGCAACAATGCCAAATGAAATAAAAAGGATTGTTGACAAATACATGGATCATCCAATTGAAGTTCGAGTAAACCGTACAAACACAGTAAACGCAAACATCGAACATCAATATGTGATGGTTAAAAAATCTGACAAGACTGAAGCGCTGACCAGATTTTTAAACATTGATCCAAACATGCGTGGTGTTGTATTTTGCAGAACAAGAAGAGAAACTCAAGCACTCGCAGAGGATTTATTAAAAATCAACTACAAAGCCGACGCACTCCATGGTGACCTTTCACAGGCACAACGTGATCGAGTAATGAAAAGGTTTAAAAACCATGAATTACAAGTTTTAATTGCTACGGATGTTGCCGCTAGAGGAATAGATGTAAACGACTTGACTCATGTTTTTCATTTTACTTTACCAGATCAAGAAGAGTATTACACACACCGTAGTGGAAGAACTGCCAGAGCAGGAAAAAAAGGAACTTCTATTGCTTTTATAAATGGTAGAGAAAAAGGTAGAATCGAGAGAATCTCAAGAAGTTTGAAAATTACTTTTGAAAGTGTTTTAATTCCTAAAGCAACAGATATTGCAGATAAAAGGATAGAAAGTTTATGTCTTCAAATCATAAACTCAAAAGTAAATGGTAAACTTAATAGTGAATTGTTTGATAAAGCACAGATAATCTTTGAAGAGCTAAGCAAAGAAGAGTTACTTGCCAAAGTATTGAGCTACGAATTAGAAAAATTATCCTTAAACAACACTAAAGACTTGAATGATGTAAGGAGCAAAAGAGGAGATGGCGAAAGAAGAAGAGATGGCAGGAGGTCTGACAGAAGAAGAGGTGACCGTTTTGGCAGAAGCGATTCAAGAAGAAGTGGAGGTAGATTTAAAAGAAGTGAGGAGAGTAAAGGAGAAGGAAAGAAAAGCGAGCGAAGAAGTAGTAGAAGAATAAAAGATGAGGAAAGAGAAGAAGAAGGAAAAAAGAAAAACAAAAAACTACCACGAGGGGCAGACAAAAATTCTAAAAGAGGAAAAAAAGCCAAAAAGAAATCTAAAGGTTCAAACGGTGGATTCAGCAAGTTTGAAGGCAACTTCACTAAAAAGAAAAAAAAGAAAAAGAAATAGTTTTTAAAGTTTTGCTTTGATGCTATTTATTACTTTTTCAGCCTCGAGATAACCTTGAGCAATTAAAAATAATTCATCTCCTTTTTGCAAAAGTAACGTAGGAAAACTACGTACTCCCATCGAAGAAGATCTTGCGAAATCCTCTTTTACTTTCAACTTGTATTCTTCAGAATTAAATTGTTTAGCGAATTCTTCTTTGCTAATCCCTAGCCCTTCTATTAATTCGTAATAAGATTCAAGCAAATTCATATTCTTGTTTTCAACATAAAATTGCTTTTGCAAGTTTTTAAAAAAGGTAAGCTCATCTCCAGGACAAAGTTCTCTTATAATTACCAATGCCCTTGAAGGAGGTTCAGTGTCGTATGCAATGTTTTCATCATTTAAAATACCATAGGAAAACTTTTGATGACTTCGATGATTTACTTCTTGCCAGTGATCCGTCAGAAAAGATTTCAACTCAATCATTTTTTGCTGATTGTATGGACGTAGACCTCCCATAACTATTTCTATAGGTATATCATTACCGAGATTTGCTACTGTTTTAGACAATTCAGGAGAAAATCCATAGCACCAAGAGCACATTGGATCGCCAAAATAAATAAGCTTTGTTGGGTTCTGTGACATAAGAAAACCTATGTAAAAAAAACTAAAAAAGAATAGTAGATCAAATTTTAACATTATTCAGTGAATTTACTTAATTTAAAGAAGATTATTACGATTTCGAAACCAACACTATGCTTCTTTCCTACATCCGACATTATCCATATGTTGTGCATAAGTATTTGTACTTATGCCTTGTAATGTTTATATGTTCCTTTAATTTCAATAGCTTAAACGCTCAATGTTCAGAATTTATAGATGCTGGCCAAGATAAATTCTTATGCGAGCATCCAGATGGTTCAACAGTCATTCTTTCAGCAAGTGTAGGCGGAAATCCAATTTTTACAACTTGGGAGCCTACTAATCTTGTGGATGATTTCTCAGAAATTACAACCACAGCTACGGTTTCAGAAACAACCGTTTTTACCATAACTGCTTTTCATCTAACTACAAATAATTTAGTCGAAAATGGAAACTTTGAAAATGGCAATACTGGATTCTCTAGTGAGTATGGCCACACCATAACTTCATTAGGTCCAGAAGGACTTTACGCTATTTCAACCAATCCTAGAAATCATCATGGTAATTTTGCTCCTTGTCCAGACCATACAACAGGAAATGGAAACATGATGGTGGTAAATGGCGCTCCAAATTCAGGTGAAGAGGTTTGGTGCCAGACTATTGATGTTGTACAAGGAGCTTTTTATTCTTTTTCTATATGGGTAACATCAGTTCACCCAGCAAGTCCTGCTCGTCTAGAATTTACCATTAATGGCCAAACTTTAGGAGCTCCAATTGTCGCTACACAAACCACTTGTGAATGGGTCCCATTTGCTGCCTTTTGGGAAGCAGAAACTTCTACTACTGCTGAAATATGTATTGTCAATCAAAATTTAGCAGCTTCTGGAAATGATTTTGCAATTGACGATATCTCTTTTACAGAAATTTGTCAAGTTTCAGATTACTTAACAGTATATGTCGATGAAATGGAATTAACTATTTCAGAACCTGAAGAATTAAATTGCGACAATTCAGAAACAACACTGACAGCAGATTATTCATCACCTTTTGGAGATGATTTTTTAATTGGTTGGTCAACAGAAGATGGTAGTATCGTAGGTGATGCTTTCAGTCCTACTATTACAGTTGATGCACCAGGAACCTATACTTTTACTTTTTTCAATCATGAAACTGGTTGCTCCCTTATAGAAGATGTTGTTGTCATTGGTGACGTTGGAGAACCCTTTGTCGATGCTGGTGAAAATATAGATATTGATTGCAATGTTACTGAAATCATTTTAGATGGAAGCAATTCGGATGAAGATGATGATCTAGTATATTTATGGACGACAGATGATGGAAACATTATAGCTGGTGAAGATGGCTTAATGCCTCAAGTAGATATGCCTGGTACGTATACACTTACCATTAGCAATCAAACTAATGGTTGTGTTTCTGAAGCCAGTGTAATAGTCAATTCTATTGTAGATTTACCTGCTGTTTTTGCAGTTAGTGATGAACCTATAAACTGTACAAATGAATCCATTGTATTAAATGGTACAGGTTCTCTAGAAGGTGATGACATTACCTACCTATGGACCACAGAAGATGGAAACATATTAAGTGGCGAAGATGAATTAAATCCAGAAGTAGATATGCCTGGTACATATACACTTACTGTTTTCAATGCTATAAATGGATGTCAACAAAGTGCTGATGTTCTTGTAATTGAAGATTTAGTCGAACCAATAGTTATGATAAATGGTCCAAGTAATCTTACTTGTGCTTCCACGACCTTACTCTTAAATGCTGGAGGTTCAGATCTAGAAGATGACTTTACTTTATTATGGACAACCACGAATGGAAACATCACTAGTGATGCCACTTCTTCAGAAATTGAAATTGATCAAGCTGGTGAATATTTATTAACCATTATCAATAATGAAAATGGATGCGCGAATAGTCTTCCTTATAGTGTAGGACTCGATGATAACATTCCTGAGGCCATGATTGAACCAGCCCTATCTTTAGACTGCAACTTAATTGAACAAAATCTAGACGCAAGCAATTCAAGTCAAGGTCCCAACATCACTTACAATTGGAGCAGTACGAATGGAAATATTTTAAGTGGCGAAAATGATTTAATGCCATTAATTAATGCTCCTGGAATTTATGTTTTGTTGATTACCAATACTGAAAATGGATGCACGAATACAGTTGATGTAACCATAAATCAGAACATCCTAGAACCATTAGTAAACATTCAAGCACCTGAAGTATTAAATTGCATAAATCAAACAACAGACTTGTCAATTGAAAATAATGGTAATGCTAATTACAGTTATCAATGGAGCAGCAGTGACGGAACAATCTTAGCTAATGGAGATGGTGCTAACCCATCTGTTGAAGGAATAGGTACTTATTTCTTAACAACAACCAACATGGAAAACGGATGTACAAGCATTAATGAAATAACCGTAACAGAAAACATCACGGTGCCAAGTGTTGACATCGACCTTCCTTTGACTATAAATTGCTTGATTGAAGAAGTTACTCTTAATGCTACCGATAATCCATTTTATAGCTATGAATGGAGCACAAACAATGGAAGTATAGCATTCGGTGCTGACCAATCAAATCCAATTGTAAGCAGTGCGGGGATTTACGAACTCGTTGTAACAAACAATGACAATGGCTGCACCTCAGGATTCAGCATAGAAGTTGAAGAAGATCTAATTCAACCTGATGTAGAAGCTGGACCTAATGCACTATTAACTTGTAATCAAGAAGATTTAAACTTAAACGGTGGCACAAATTCAAGTGATGTAAGTATTCTTTGGACAACAGAAAACGGAAGTATATTAAGTGGAATTGATAATTTAAATCCTCTTATTAATGCTCCAGGAATATACACCTTAACTATAACAAACAACTCAAACGGCTGTTTTAATGAAGACAGTGTCGAAATAGGACAAGATTTAAATGCTCCAATTTCAGATGCAGGAGAAGGAGGAGAAATGAATTGCAACATCGAAACATTTCAACTCAACGGAGGAGCTTCTAGTAGTGGTCCAAACATTAACTTTGAATGGACTACCATGGATGGGAATTTTCTTTCTATGCAAAACACATTGAGTCCAGAAGTAAATGCTCCAGGAACTTACTTACTAACGATAACTAATCTGGACAACCAATGTTCAACGGTTTCAAGCGTAATCGTAAGTCAAAACTTAAGCAGTCCAGAAGTTGATTTTAGCGCACCACAATTGCTAAGCTGCACACTACAGGAAACTACAATTTCTAATTTGATTCCTGATTTAAACAATATACTTTCTTATGACTGGCAAAGCAATACCGACTCTTTTTCTGAAGGCTTAGAAAACGGTGAAATTATCATTAATGAAGCCGGCACCTATCAAGTTACCGTAATCAATAATGAAAGTTTCTGCGAAGAAACTTTTGAATTTGAAGTATTTGAAAACCTAGAATCCCCAATGGTTAATGCCGGAGAAAATGCGATTCTCTCATGCATTGAAAACACTTTGACTTTAAATGGCGAGGCTTCCAGTTCGGACAATAACCTAACGTACCTTTGGAGTACAGTAGATGGGAATATAATGTCTGGAGCAAACAGCTTGAATCCAGAAATCAATGAAGCCGGCACCTATACCTTAACTGTTTTAAATGAAAGTAACGGTTGTGAATCAAATGCTTCCCTTTTAATTGGACAAGATGAAGAAATCCCTGAAGTTAGCATCGATCAGCCTGTTACTTTAAATTGTGAAATTACTTCTCAAACTCTAAACGCAACAAACAACAATGCTGATCCAACATTTACCTATGTATGGACTAGTGTAGATGGAAATATATTGAGTGGGGAAGATTCTCTTAACCCTAACATTGATGTAGCAGGGACTTATGTCCTCACCATCACAAATGAGACTAATGGTTGTTCAAGCATTGAAGAGGTAACTGTAGTTGATGACTTATTGGTTCCCTTAGCTGATGCTTCAAGTTTAGGAATTCTTAGTTGTACGAATCAAAGTGTATTGATTCAAGCCAACAACATAGGCGCTACTGATGTAAGTTTTAATTGGTCAACAAGCAATGGAAACATCATTGGAGATCCAAACGGAGAAAGTACTGAAGTAGATCAAGCAGGTACTTACCTTCTGACTATAACTTCATTGATAAATCAATGCAGCAACACGATTGAAGTTATTGTTGAACAAGATGAAAACACCCCATTGGCACTAATAGAAAATGAAACAGAATTAAATTGCAATACTCAACAAATTACTCTAGATGCCTTAGCATCATCACAAGGAGACAACATTCAGTTTGACTGGAGTACTGATGATGGTAACTTCCTAGAAGGTAGTGATAGCCTAAGCCCAGTCATTAATGAGGCAGGGACTTATACTTTACATTTGATAGACACAAACAGTGGTTGTGAAACTTATTCAACGGTCTTAATCATTGAAAATTTTGAAGCACCTGAATTAGCTATTCCAGAGGTACCAATCTTAAATTGCAGTTTAAGTTCTTTTGTCTTTAATTTAGAAAATGAAGAATTCGAATTTGTCTGGACTGACCAAAATGGTAGTCAGCAAAATGGAGACCAGATCGAAGTTCTTGAAGCAGGAATCTTAAGTTGCTTGGTGACTGATCCATCAAACGGATGTACCAGCACTTTTCAAATAGAAGTTCTCGAAGACATTATTCAACCAATAGTCATTATAGAGGAAACTTCCATGCTTGATTGCGACAACTTAAGCTTAATACTTAATGCGAATAACTCTAGCAACGGAAATCAATTTACTTACACTTGGACAAGTATTGATGGAGGCAACATCATTAGTGGCGCTAATGCATTAAATCCAGAGATAAATGCTGCTGGGACTTATATACTCAATATTTTAAACACTGAAAATCAATGTGAAGATCAAGCCCAAATAACAATAGAAGAAAATATAGCTATTCCAACTTTAAGCATTGAACCTCCTTTAGTAATCGACTGCAACAATCCTCAAATAAATATAAACGCCATTACAGCTGGGGACCCCAACTTCACCTTTGAATGGACAAGTTCAAATGGAAACATCATAGGAAATAATAACAATCAAATGTTGACTGTAGATTCAGATGGTACCTACCAATTGCTCCTAACAAACAACACCAATTCTTGCACCAATACTGCAATGATTGATGTTTTTATGGATGTAGAAAACCCAATTGCAGATCCTGGTAATGATTATGTGCTGACTTGTACTAACCCGGAGATAAACTTAAGTGGTGAAGCTTCTAGTTCTGGAGACGAATACGAATACCTGTGGACTACAGAAATCGGAAACCTCCTTTCAGGAGAAAACACCTTAAACCCTTTAGTGGATGGATATGGTTTTTATACTTTATTGGTAAGTAATACGATTAATGGTTGCACCTCTGAGGCGACAATTGAAGTATTTGAAAATATGGTAGCACCTATAATAAATGTTGAGGAACCAGAATTATTAACTTGTAGCAATGAAAGCACCTTGCTCATAATTAATTTGATAAGTTCAGACGATTACTCCATAGAATGGACTACTACTGATGGAAACATAAGCTCTGATGCTGCAAATGAAATCCCTGAAGTTAATCAGGCCGGCACCTATACCGTAGAAATAATTGATCTTACAAATGGCTGTTCAAGTGAAGAAACTATATTAGTGCTTCAAGACATAGAAAGCCCACTCGCTGAAGCAGGCGAAGGCGTAGAATTAACTTGTAGCCTGACTTCTTTTGAATTACAAGCAACGGGTTCTGTCGGATCCATATTTGACTATTCTTGGACAAGTACTGATGGTACAATTCAATCAGGTGAAAACTCACTGACACCTATTGTTAATGCAGCAGGAACTTATCAGCTTACCATACTCAATACTGACAATGGATGTTCAGCTATTGATGACGTTATCATTACACAAAATGAAGACGTCCCAACTAGCATTGACGCACTTGCGAATCCCCCATTATGCTTTGGAGAAAGTGGAAGCATTGTTTTTACAAACATCGATGGAGGGATTGGTCCGTTTTTATATTCAATAGACGGTGGAGAAAACTACTTTTCAGAGATGGAATTTTCGCAGTTGGATCCAGGTATTTATAACTTATTGATTCAGGATATGAATGGCTGTGAGCTAAGTGAAATTTTAGAAATCCCTGGAGTTGATCCAATCGATGTTGAATTAATACCGGAAATAGAATTATTCCTTGGTGAGTCAAGCGAAATAAACAGTGAATTACTTAACATCAATGAAAATGAAATTGAAAGTATAATTTGGACACCTAGCAATGGCTTAAGTTGTTCCGATTGCTTAAACCCAGTTGCTACTCCAAGCTCAGACATTATTTATACGCTAAACATTGTGACTGAAAATGGTTGTCAAACTTCTGCTGAAATAGCCTTTAAAGTAAAAAGAACAATAAGCATCTATATACCTAATACATTTACACCTTATAATCAAGATGGCATAAATGATGTGTTTTTCATAAACGCTTTAGAAGGTAGTGTAAAAAATGTGAGCAGCTTTCAGGTTTATGATCGCTGGGGCACCAAAGTTTTTACAGATGCTAATTTCTTGCCTAATGATCCAGCACATGGATGGAATGGAAACTATAGAACAAATAAAATGAATCCAGGCGTTTTCGTTTATTATGCTGTAATCGAGTTCATAGATGGAAGTACTCAATTGTTTGAAGGGGATGTTACTTTATTGGATTAGAATAAGCAATAAGAACATAAATCCCTTTTGGGAAGCCAGCCAAACTAAAAATAGAATGCTCATCAAGTTTATCCATGGTTTTTAGGACTGTTCCAATTGGATTGGGTAGCTGAGACATTCGGCGGAGCATCAGGATAATCAATATAAATGCATATTCCCCTAATAGATGTATTTGCATCAATTTGACCAAATAAGCTTGAATCAGCAAAAATCAAAGAAACAAAAAGAAAAAAGAGCTTGAAATTTGAAAACATCTTTGATTTTTATGGATTTAAAGAGCTCCAGCCTACAATTCATCCTACAAAATAAAACATATCCAACTGACAATGAATCATTTATAATAATAATTTAAGCAGAAGGCATATACATTTTAAGAATATTGTCATTTTAGTTTTGCTTACAAAACAATACTTTTACATTGTATTAATTATTTAAGTACCGTCTAAATATAAACCATGAACAACCATTTTACAAAATCAATCTTTGCAACACTACTTTTTTGTTGCTGTTTTCAATTTGTTTTTTCGCAATCATTCATTGGCTTTAAGCTTGTCAAAAATCAAAACACTAATCAACTTGATGTATTCACTACTCAATTTCAAGATGTTATAGGTTTTCAATTCGGCATTGAATTCGACAATGCAAACTTAAACATGACTAGTGTTACTAGTTATGACCCTTTAAAGGAAGAATCAGTTCGAGCCAACCAAATAGGGACCAATGTACTTTTATCTTGGATCAGTGAAACCATTGAACCAATTACAATAACACAAGAACATCTACTGTTTAGCATCGCTTTTGATGGTAATATTGAAGGATTAAAGTTCTGTTCTTCTGATTCAGAAATTATGTTTGAAGGTGTTGTTGACCTCAATGGCTCAGAAAGTGTAGCTCCTTTATTTTTTATTGATGATTGCTCAATAGATACCCCTTGCACATTAGTATGTAATAATGAAATAAATATTTCTTTACCTCAATCTGGCTCTCTAACTTTTACAGCAAGTGGCATGGAAGATATGTTTCTTGAAGGAAACTCTTGCGCAGGTCATAATCTTGAATTAAGCATTTATCATACACAAGAAGACTTAATGAATGGACAATCCATTGCAGACCCAACTTTCACTCAGGAAGATGATGGAAAAGAATTGTTTTACCAGATCAAAGATCTTGAAGAAACAGCTGGTGCTTGTTGGGGTAAATTAATTTTAACTTATAAAATAACTGGGACGCTTATTGCTCCAGAAGACAAGGATGCAGATTGTGCTTCACTCATCCCAGTAGATGGCAATAGCGACACTGGAATTCCACTTTATTACGTTTCTAAAGACAATGCCCCTAAAGGAGAATTCGGACAAGAAGATGACATTCAAAACATTGGAAAATTTAATAGCATAGAAGGGCCAATGACGGATCTTTCGGTATATGTAGTTGACGACCATTCCAATCTAGATGCCTGTGGGATGGGAAATCTTAAAAGAGCATACTACCTAGTTGACATAAATTCAAGTGTGCTTTCCATTAACATACAAAACATAAACGTTGGCATGGCTGAAGGCCTTAGCACTAATAACATAGAATGGCCTGGAGACATTGTTGTTTCTTGTGGCGCTGGACTAGATGAAACTGGAGAACCAAGATTTGAATCATCAATTTGTGCATTATTGGCTTCTGCTTACAGCGACGAAGTATTAATCCATGATGATGGTGAAAAAATAATTAGAACTTGGACCATAATTAATTGGTGTACCAATGAAACCTTTACTTCCATTCAAATCATAAAAACTGATTGTATAGATAATGGGAGTGGAAGTGGTTCAAATGCTGAAGAAATAAGATTAGCAATACGTAAAAATGACGATGAGCACAAACTTGATTTTGTAGTAGAGAATTTTAAAAACGGATTAGGTTTTCAATTTGGCATAGAAGTCAACGATCCCGATTTAAAATTAACTGATCTTTATATAAATGATCTTTTAAATAAAAATTCTATACAAGAAAATCAAATTGACAATAACATGATCTTTAGTTGGATCAATCAAAATCTAAGCCCTACCAATGTTGCTAGTGGAGAGGTATTATTCACCTTAGCCTTTGATGATTCTGTAAAAGATCTTACTTTCTGTAGTTCTGATAAAGAAATCTTATTTGAAGCAGTTGTAGACAAAGATGGAGAGTTAACAGGGGTTCCTATGGTTATCGTCGACGCTTGTGACAATTCTAATGGATTAATTACTGCACCAGAAAATTCAGAAGCAAATTGCAACGAAGAAATCCCAGTTACTGGCTTAAGTGATGAAGGCGCAACTACTTATTTTGTGAATAATGACGCTGCTCCTTTTGGTAGTTTTGGCGATGAAGATGAATTCACTAATATTGGTTTTTACGCAAACATCTCCACAGACCTAAACGGTATGAGTGTATATGTATTAGACAAAGATAGTGACTTAGACGGTTGTGGCAATGGAGAACTTATTAGAACATTTTACTTACAAGATGATTCAGGAACAACATTAGGATCAGATGATCAATCCATAATAATTTCTTCTATTGCTGATTTTAATGAAAGCCAAATTGAATGGCCAGCAAACATTACTGTAGAATGTGGAGCAGGAATTGATGTAACTGGTGAACCAATAGTTGAAGAAAACTCTTGCCAATTAATCGCTTTGAGTTACGAAGATGAAATCTTGGAAGGAGGAGTTAAAATACTTAGAACTTGGTATGTTGTTGATTGGTGTAGCGCTGGAGTATTTTCACAAGTACAAATCATCCAAACAGATTGCGACCCTAATGAAGACACTCTTTCTCCAATCGCCATTTGCTTAAATGGTTTAGTCGTCAACCTAGAAAATGAAAGTCAAAAAATTTGGGCTCAAGACTTAGATGAAGGATCTTACGACAATGTCGGCATTGTTTCTTACGAAATTAAAAAAGAAGACGATACCGAATACGCGGAATTCATTACAGTTGACATTGAGGACGAAGGAACTATTATTGTAAACTTGAGAGTTACGGATGCAGCAGGAAACTTTGCTGAGTGTTTCGCACAAATGACTGTATATGTTGTTGACGTAAACCCTTGTGTTCTAATCTGTAATGAAGAAATAGTAATTAGCTTAGAACAAAATCAAACTTTCCAATTAATTAATTCTTTGCATTTAGATATTTTCTTAGAAGGGAATGCCGCTCATTGTGTAGATGGAAATTTGGTCATCACCCTATTCGACTTAGACAACAATAATGTTACTGACAGATTATTCACTACAACAGATGGAGACTTTAAAGGAACTTACCAAGTAGAAGATTTAAATAGTGGTAATACTTGTTGGGGTACTTTTAGCATAGAAATAAAAGGAGAACAATTAGTATGGCCAGGTGATGCAAACAATGATGGCATTGTAAACAACTTTGATGTTTTAAACATAGGCATCGGTTTTGACAGTGAAGGTCCTGCAAGAGAAAACGCTAGTAGCAACTGGACTGGACAAGTAGCCTCTGATTGGAATGAACTTTTTAGTAACCATTTAAATTACAAATTTTCAGATGCAGATGGAAGTGGCCTTATTGATTATACTGATGTAGATGTTGTAAGTTCAAACTGGGGAGAAGAGCATGAATTCAATGGTGGATCAAATAGTGAATTAATGTCTGTTAATGACATTCCTTTATTCTTACAATCTGGGACATATGTTTCAAACAAAATGGTTCAGATTCCAATTCACCTTGGGTCTAATGCATTACCAGCAGATCAAATTTATGGTGTTGCTTTTTCTGTTTCTTACGACAAAGAGATGATTCAATCAAAAGACATGAATATAGATACCGATAATAGTTGGTTAGCAGTCGATAAGCAAGACATACTCAGCGTTCAAAAAAATGATGCTACAAATGGACTTATCCATTTTGGAATGGTAAGAAATGATCAAACAAACATGGATGGTTTTGGTGCGATTGCAAGTTTAAATCTATTTTTCAACACCATAGATGGAGATGTTTTTGAACCTAGATTTAAAATAGAAAATATAAAATTAATAGATGCGCAAGGAAATGAACTTCCTGCCGTCGAAATTAGTTCTCCGATTATAGTCCAAAATCAAACGACAGCTACTTACAATATTAGTCCCGTGAGTGTGTCGATTTACCCAAATCCGTCTAATGGCATGGTCAACATCAATAGTGATACAGAAATAACAAGTGTTTCTGTATTCAATATGGATGGTGGTCTTGCCAAAGAAATAATGGGTGATGTTTCTCAAGTTGACTTAAGCCATCTAAGCCCTAGCTTATATGTTTTAAAAATTGAAACAGCTAAAGAAACGATAACGAAAAAAGTGACCCTATTAAAGTTTTAAGGACTTTAGTAATCGTTGAACATCCTCACTACCTTTGGGTAGTGGGGATTTTTTATTTTTACAAAAAGCTTAAATCATTACTTTAATAATACTCGGATCTGGACTAAAAAAACTACTTGATTATTTCGAGCTAGAAAAACTGTATTCCTTCCACGATATTGCTACCTGCCCTAGCCCAACTGTCTTAGGTCATGAAGGAATAATTTACAGCGCAAAACTAAATGACAAAAAGACAATCATTTGTTCGGGTAGACTTCACTTTTACGAAGGGTTCTGTCTTGAAGAAACTTTAAAGCCCTTAAAATTTATACTAAACGAATTTGACATAAAGCAAGTAATCTTAACTAATGCTTCTGGCGCCTTATCACCTATACACCAAATTGGAAAACCTGTCCTGATTAAAGGCTTTCTTAATTTGCAGAGCAGTCAAATAATACTTCCCTTATTTTTCAAACAAAATTTTAAATTTACTTTTAAGAACCTAGGAACATATGGATTTCAGCAAGGTCCGCAACTAGGAACTGCAGCTGAATACAAGATGCTTTATAATATGGGTGCGACATTGGTTGGAATGTCCACTGCTCAGGAATGTTTATATTTAAACCAACAAAACATTTCTAACTTGGCTTTTTCTGTTCCTGTTTGTCAATACCACCCTTTTATAAACCTATTAGAGCCAAGTCATGAACAAGTTTTAGAAGCTTCTAGTTTAGCAATTCCTGAACTATTAAACATCATAAAACCACTTTTATAAATCGTATTATTTATGAATTCCATTTTCAACATAAGCATTACTTGGGCAGTTGCATTGGAGTTTATTGCCATGCTCTCAGGTATTGCCTGTGTATACCTACAAACTAAAGAAAAAATTCAAGCTTGGTTTTTTGGAATCATAAGTGTAGGCATATTAATTGTTCTATTTTATAACAACAAGCTTTATTCTGATTTTATACTCCATATATTTTTATTGATACTTAATATTTACGGTTGGTGGATTTGGTCCAATAAAAAGAAGACAGTAGATGCTAAGGCACCCATTTTACTTTTTAAAAATACAGATTGGATTTTATGGAGTCTTATAATTATAGGCATAAGTCCAATTTGGGGATATCTGATGAATACTTTTTTTAATGCTTCACTTGCTTACTTAGATGCTTTCACAACGGTGGGGAGTCTTGTTGCTCAATATTTATTAGCAAAAAAATATTTAGAAAACTGGTTAATTTGGATCATCGTTGATGTAGTAGCTATTGGAGTCTACACCTACAAAGAACTATATTTTGTTGCTTTTCTATTTTTTGTTTATTTAATACTCTGTACTTTGGGTTGGTACAAGTGGAAGAAAGCGCTTAATAAAACACCTTCTCCCATTTAATCCTTTTGCTACTCTAAGAATACTTTTTTATGCTTAGGGTATTTGACTGAATATTTAAATTCTACTTCTTCTTTTTGACCTCCTGGTATTTCAAGCTCCCAAGTGATGATTCCTGATTCTTCATCCAGCTTAGCTTTTTCATAGGCTATTTTGTTTACCTCAATTTGAGTTTCAGTTGATACAGGAAACTGATCATCGATTATTATTTTTATTGGAACTTTCTTTTTGTTTCTAACATTTATATTCCATCCTCTGTAATCTGTTCTTTTTATAGCCAACATTTTCTTTTTATTAAACTCTTTATTTTTTTCTCGTTCTATCACTATGTTTTGGTCTCTGCCTAATGAAATGCTTAAGGTGTCTTCAACTGCGGTGGCATCTAGATATGTTGTACCAAGATAGGTGCCTTCATAAAACAAATTGGCCTGGCCTGATAATAAATTATAAGACTCCCATCCACTTACATTAGCTGTTAAAAAGGCAGAAACGTCTAGTTTTGGTGCACAATAATATTCATAATCTGCAGGCAAAGAATACTCTTCTAATTTAACACTGTAAGCCTTGCCATCTTTTTTGATCGTATAAGCTTGCTTTATTTTAAACTCAACTGAAATTGCCTTTTCTACTGTAGAAACTCTTTCTTCTTCAACTACATCGTCTTCACTTTTAAATTTATCTTTTCTTATTTTCCTTCTTTTACTAATTCCAGCAATGCTTTGTGAAGACACTGTTACCTCACTCAATTCAATTCCTTCCGAATCCATTACAATGTCTATGTATGGAGCACTGATCACCCTTTTTACATTTCGATACCCAACATAAGAAATTTCAATTTCACGTGCACCGTTCGGTACATTTATAGAGTAAAAGCCATCTATGTCTGTGGTGGTCCCTTGATTAGTACCTGGCAAGACTACATTAGCAAACAAAACTGGTTCTCCAGTTTCATCTACCACTCTACCTTTTACCTGTCTGACAGAAGGATTATAATTTCCACTTATTCTTACACCATCAATATAATAAGGTTTACTATTCATTCTAGCTCCAACCAGGCGCTGATTAAACCTCAACAACCATGGTTCTATGTTTGGGCTGTCACCAGTTTGATAAGGCAAACCCGTAGACAAGGTAAGCATGACATCATTCCAATCTTCTCCAGATTTTTGATAAACATTTGCTTTATAATTTAGCAAAATCGGTGACTGGATGTTTTTCACCCTAATGTCATAGTCTGCTCCCCAACCTGCATTTGCAATCAAGTAATTCAGTTCAAATTCTAATGCCCCATTTCGTTTAGCATCGATCTTTACTGTCACTTCATTAAATCGCTTTTCTTGAAAGGAAGCATTAATTTCATTTAGCTGTTTAACCAAATCCTTAATCTCCTCATTCAAAGCGGCTAAGTCTTGATTCAATTCCAACTTTTCCATCCTTAAAGCCTTCATCCGCTCTCTATATATTTTTGCCACTTTTTCTAATTCGACGGCTGATACACCTGTATTAGAACCGCCAATGCTAGAATTAGCTTTTAACAGTTTTTCTTCTTCATCAAGCACGGCAATTAAATTTTTCAACTTTTTGACTTCAAATTCTAGTGCTTTTTTATTCTTTTCCCAAGCTTTAATTTGAACAGTCTTTTCTTCCTTATTGAAATAATCAATTCTGTGTCTAACAGAAAGAATGGAGACCCCTTCTGGAGCTTTACATTGCAGGCTATTCTTTTCCAGTTCTGGCGAAACATTGATGAATTTTAATTCAGAAATTCCTAAAGGGATATTAACCGTAGATTTACGAAACACTTGAGCACCTTGACTAAAAACAATCGCCTTGTATACTTTTGACTTAATTTGTTGAAGATCATTTTCTATAGGAGGGTTTGCTTTTGTTGATCCGCAAACTAACAGCAAGATTGAAACAATTGTTAGGATTATATTTTTCATATTGACTATTTTATAAACTAGATGCCGAATAATTATGAATTGCATAAAACCATTTACTTTTTGATAATTTTTTGCATTTTTATCAATATGCGTTTTATTTATATGTGTTTATCTTTCTTTGTATTTTATATGCCCGGTTATATTCCCATAACATTGTATTAAAATATTTTACTTATGAAAAATCAATTATTTTTTTTAGTCAGCATGCTGTTTTTTAGCCAGTTACTTTGGGGCCAAAACCAAGAAACATCTGTTCAAAACATTAAGGGCATTGTAATAGACAAAGACAGTAAACAACCTTTAATAGGTGCAACCTTGCAAGTATTAGGCTTAGAACAAATGATTGGTACCGTAACTGATTTTGATGGAAGCTATATCCTAGAAAATGTACCATTAGGTAGAAATACCATTGAATGCAGTTATGTCGGTTATGGTACTTTCCAAAGCGAATCCTTTATTTTAAATTCAGCAAAAGAAAAAGTAATCGATATTGAACTGGTTGAATCTGGCATAACCACAGAAGAGGTCGTAGTAAAAGCATATAAAAAAGGAAACGATGCCGTAAATGATCTTTCCATCTTAAGCACTAGATCTTTCTCGGTAGAAGAAACTCAAAGATACGCAGCTAGTGCCAATGACCCTGGGAGAATGGTTCAAGCTTTTCCGGGTGTTCAACCGTCAAGAGATAGCAGGAGCGATATTGTCATCAGAGGAAATTCTTCTGTAGGTATTTTATGGCGCTTAGAAGGAATAGATATTCCAAACCCAAATCACTTTGCAAGAAGAGGATCTTCAGGTGGAGGGATTACCATTTTTAGTACGAGTATGCTAGGAAAATCAGATTTTTCAACTGGTGCTTTCCCAGCAGAATACGGCAATGCCTTTTCAGGTGTCTTTGATATGAAATTTAGAAAAGGAAATCGGGAAAACAAAGAATATACTTTCAAAGCTGGACTTCTAGGTTTAGACTTTTCTACAGAAGGTCCAATAAAAAAAGGTAAAAGTTCTTATTTAGTAAACTATCGTTATTCAACTTTAGGGATTTTAAATGCTATGGGCATCCATCTTGTTAGCCCTAGAGTAGATAATACTTTTCAAGACCTTTCTTTTAAACTTGATTTTGCCTCAGAAAACAATAAATCTTTTTTTGGTGTATGGGGAATTGGAGGCTTAAGTAAAGAGGTCAAATCAGCTGTAGAAGACTTAAGTGAATGGAAATCTTATAGCGATCAAACAGGTTATGAATTTACGACAAACATGGGAGCAGCTGGCCTAAATCACACCTACCTTTTAAATGATAAATCTTACATCAAAACAACTCTTGCTGTAATGGGGCAAGACATTTTTTATGCCGATGACACAGCTTCAGTAGAGCAAGTGTTGACAGTGACCAATACAGAAGATTTTAAAAACAGCAGAATATCATTGTCCTCAAAGTATTCAACAAAAATGAATACGCACTTAACATTCAAATCTGGAATTTATTTGAGCCAACTGAACTACAATTTGAAACATGAATTAAACCTTTTTAATGTTGATCTACTTTATGAAAAAGGAAGCACATATTTAATCCAGCCTTTTGCTCAATTCAATTATCGTCCTAATACGAAGTGGACCATAAACTTAGGAGTGCATGCAATGCACTTGGCACTCAACAACACTTATAACATAGAGCCTCGATTAGGAATCCAAAATAAACTTAACGACAACAACACTTTAAGCTTTGCTTATGGATTGCACAGTAGAATCCTCCCTTTAGGTTCTTACTTTAGTAAATTTACAGACATCGAAGGAAATGTGGTCGCAGATAATAAAGACTTGGAATTAATAAAGTCTCACCATTTTGTATTAGGCTACGACCTTAAACTAAACAACAATTTGAAATTTCATGCGGAGGCCTACTACCAATATTTATATGATGTTCCCGCAGATTTTTATGGTTCTGGTAACTTTTGGATGTTAAATGAAGTCCAAGGTTACTCTTATCGTCCTTTGGCTAGCACAGGATTAGGAAGCAACATAGGTTTAGATCTTTCCTTAGAAAAGTACTTTGAAAGTGCTACTTATTTTTTACTAAACGCTTCAATCTTTGATTCAAAATTTCAAATCAACAAAAATGCTAAGCAGTTTAACACTCAATACAATAGTAATTATTCTGCTTCTTTCATGGGTGGAAAAGAGTGGGCCATTGGAGAATCATCGGTTTTACAAACAGGGCTTAAGTTAATCTTTAATGGAGGATTACGGATTACACCATTACTAGACGAATCAAATCAACCAATTAATCAATACGATCCTCCTGAAGATCATAGTCGAGCTTTTGAAGAACAGATTCCTGCTTATTTCAGACCAGACTTGAGGATTGCTTACCGCAAAAACAAACAAAAATATGCATGGTCATTAGCCTTAGATGTACAAAACTTTATTGGCAAAGAAAACATTGATGGGTTAAACAGAGAATACGATCCAGATCTTAAAGAATGGGTTTATCGAAAGCAATCTGGATTGGTACCAGTCTTAAGTTATCAGATAGATTTTTAACTGATAATTTTTCACCATCTACCGAAACCTAAAGGTTTCGGTAGATGGTGAAAACCTTTTATTACATTTAAATTAGAATTATGAAAAAACTAAAACTACTCCTACTCGCTAGTGCCTTCTTCTCATTGCAACAATGTGCAATATTCACGCATTCAATAGATAAATCCGAACTAAATCTTTCTAAGAGATACGAATTAGAAGGCAAATACGAAATTCTCCCTTTAGAAAGAATAGATCCCTTACCCGTACATTACGATGCAAAAAATTTATTGCATTTATCGGAAAACAAGTGCTTCAGTAAAAGGACCAAACTAAATGAATCCACACAATCTTATGCTGAGATAAAATTCATAAACCCCAAACAATTGAAACTTCAAATATTTGAAGAAGAAAACTTAATTTATGAAAAAGTTTATCAGGCAAAAATGATCAGAAAAGGTTATTTAAAACTTGGGAGACAATTGAGAATTCTAGGCATTCCTTACATCATGGGTACGCATTCTTTGAGCCAAACTAGGATAAGCTTAGACAAAGAGCACAATTTGATATGGAATGTAAGTCAATTTCATGGAGGAGGAGCTTTCATCATTGTATTTCTAAATTGGTCTGATGTGGAGCAGCATTTTGTTTTCAGAAAAATAAATTAAACTCCACCCTAATAAGCTTTGAGCTTATTAGGGTGGAGTTTAATTGTTACATCTTCACGACACGTTTAGTCTTCTGCGCAGTTTTACTTTGTATCCTTACAAAGTAAACGCCAGAAGAAAGTTCGTGACCTGCCAAACTAATTTTATGCGTTCCTTCAGAAAATTTTTGATCTGACAAGACTTTTACCTCCGCCCCTAGGCTATCAAAAATACTGATACGCAACCACTCCCCTTTCGAAGTAAAGTTTATATGCAAATAATTTTCAAATGGATTTGGTGAAGTGCTCAAATCAAAAACATCAATAGCTGGATGCTCTAAAGAAGTAGGTGAACAATTTCTGATTATTGGCAAATGTTGAAATTCAAAAAACAATAAATTCTCAACAGTACTCCTTTCCAAACCAAACCAATCCATCATAATCGTACCATAAGCAGACCTAAAATCAAACTGCATAGGTACTCCTTCAAAATCATCGACCTCCGTATCAATTTCTACATTATCTCCATGTATAATTGGATTGATGCATTCTCCAAAAAACATCATCGGAGCTGCAGTTCCATGATCAGTTCCAAAACTACCATTAGAACGAAGCCTCCTTCCAAACTCAGAATAAGTCATCCCTACAACTCTTTTCTCTAAGTCCATTAATTTAAGATCATCTTGAAAAGCACATATAGCATCAGATAATTCTTGCAATAATGCTGCATGTTCTCCAACTGTTACATCTCCTTCTTCAACTTGATTTGCATGTGTATCGTAACCTCCTTGCGAAACTACATATATCTTCGTTTTCAAACCACCTGAAATTAATTTAGCAACTACTTTTAATTTGTCACTTAAACTAGAACCTTCCACATATTTTGTAGACATGTTATTTCCAAGCTCATCAGCTGCTTTAACAACTTCACCATATTCATTGGTTTGCTGTATAGCTGTTGCAATAAAATCTAACTTAGTGGCATAACAGGCCGCTGCTTCAGCATTTGATGGAGGAGCATTAAGTTCTCCCAATCGATCTGGATTAGAGATAGCCATACTAAAATTACCAGAATGCCCTTGACAGGTTTCAGAAGTTATAGTACCAATGGTCATCGCAAATGGATCTGGATAATCATCATTTGGATAAGCATCTGGGTAATTTGCATATTTAGAATCTAGGTAACGCCCAATCCAACCTGTAGTTAAAAATTCATTTGAATTTGAAGCCGTGTGCCAAATGTCAGAAGACCTAAAATGCGACCTGTTTTGATCCGGATATCCAACTCCTTGTAGGATATTTAGTTTTCCTTGATCATAAACCTCTTTCAAACCTTGCATGGATGGATGCAAACCAACGGTATCTGTTAATCCAATCACTTTATCCTCAGGAATAAAAATGTTATCTCTAATGGCTGCTAACTTATCTTGTTGATCTTTTGGAATAATAGTAGCTAATCCATCATTACCTCCACCTAGCTGTATAAGCACCAAAATTTTATCATCTTCTGGATCGATAAAATTTTCTAGGCTTGACCTTTGCATAGCACTCACAGGTATTCCTGCGATCATAGGAGTCACTGCAATCAATGATCCTTTCTTCAAAAATGATCTTCTCTTCATTATTAAAAATCTTCTATTAAATCAAATAAAATTCTGGCATAGTTAACATTACTTTAAACAATGCTTTTAACTTATTATTTACACCCGTTCTTAACTGTTCATCATCAGGTAAGGATAAAAACTCTGTGTATTCTACAGTCCATTCAAAATCTGGTAAGCCCGGAATTAAAACATCCTTTAAGTAAGTAATCTGCTCATCAGAAAGTGGCTGCGCAAAAATTACTTTGGCAATGTCTTTAATCAATTCATTTGGATCCAAGGTGTTTTCTAAGGTCGCAATGAAAGCGATCAAATCTAAGTTGTAACGAACACCATTTACATTAAAACCATTTACAAACAAGTCCGATATGGATTTTCTAGAAAGTAAACTAGAAGAGTTTATCCAAGCATCATAAAACTGAGGTGCTTGATAAAATGCTTTCCACCCCGCTACAGATGGTAAACCAATTGGCTTCATTTCCAAAAGTGTTGCATAGTTTTGCAAGCGTTTCCATAGATCTAATTGCTCAAATCTATCCTCTGTTAGCGGAAGCTCCAAAGAATTAATCATCTTATAAATAAAGTCTAATGGATGATTAACCATACAGCCAAGATGCTTTTCGTCAAAAAAGTATTCACTTTTCAATAATGCCTCCAAGGCTGGTTTTACATTATAGTTTGAGTCGAACAAAATGCTAGCCATCGGTTCTATCACATTTTCTTCTACCTCATCATCTATCTCCGCCCCAACAAACCAAATGTGTAATTGTCGACATAAGAATCTTGCTGTTTCCTTTTTCTGTAATATAATATCAATCACTTGCTTATACTCGTCCTCTCCACCATCTTGAATTTCGATCTCGTCAAATCTTGGAGATAACTTCTTAGGTTCCTTGTCGTGTCTATTCTCTATATAAGTAGAACCATATGTCCCATCATCAGCTACAAACTGCGCCCAGCCAGTTAAGGCTCTCGCTAATTCTCTAACATCTACTTCTGTATAATTGGTGTAATCTCCTGGTCCAGCTTCTGGCCCTCTTCCTATGGTAAACAATTCCAACAACTCTCTCGCAAAGTTTTCATTTGGAGAGAATCTTGTATTTTGATTTCCGTTTAGAAATATCAACATGCCAGGAGAAATTGTTATTCCTTCTACCAATGTTCTAAAATCCCCAAGTGCATTTTCTCTAATCAAATTTAAAAACTGGTATGCGTATTCATTTCTACCAATGTTTTGAACAGCAAAATGATTTTGCCAGAAGAGCGTCATTTTTTCTTGAATCGACATTCCATCAATTCCCATGTTTTCATAGATCCATGCAAGAAGGGATCTCCTTCTTGGTGCATTAAGCTGGGTAGATAAATTTGTAGGTACCGCCCAATTTATCCATGTTTCTCCTTTTTGCGCAAATGGGTCAACAGTTTCTTCCATATAAATCGGAGGCTCAGGCATCGCCTTCTCTGCTGTCAAATGTGACACAGTCCCATTAAGTCCCATTCCTACTGCTTCATTTATGTTTGCCATGGTAGGTCCAAAGGTGGTTCTTCTCAATAGATGTGCTGCTTGAGCAAAACTCCAAGGACCAGTATATGGGCTTAGACTTATAGAAGAAGCATTACTTGATCGTTGATTTCCAGGCGATTGCTCTTTTTTTCCTGCAAAAGCTTTTAAAAACTGTCTTTTATTCATCTAATGATTTTATTCTTGTAAGTAGGACAAATTAGTTTTCTTAGTGTTTAATTTTATGACTTCTTGGACTACTTTGTGACATCAAAGTTTAATGCATATAATGTAAAATATTAATGCATTGCTCCATAGCTATTTTCAAATCTAAACTCAGCCTTAAGATGAATCTTACAAATCAACAATTATTGCAGCATCAAGCCTTCATAAATGGAGAATGGGTGAAGGCAGAAAAATCATTTGAAGTAAAAAATCCATATGACAATACTTCTCTTGGTGAAGTTGCCGATTTAGGTGCCGAGGAAACTAAACTTGCTATTGAAGCAGCAGAAAATGCTTTCATTCCATGGAAAAATCTCACGGCTAGCAAAAGAAGCCGCATTTTAAAAAAATGGTGTGCCTTGCAACATAAACACAAAAAAGACCTCGCTACAATTCTAACCCTCGAACAGGGTAAACCTTATGCTGAGGCTTTGGGAGAAATTGTTTACGGAGCTTCTTTTGTAGAATGGTTTGCGGAAGAAGCAAAACGTGTTTATGGGGATGTCATTCCTGGACACGGCAATGATAAACGGATTACCATCATCAAACAAGCAATAGGTGTCGTCGGTGCCATCACCCCTTGGAACTTTCCTAGTGCCATGATTACACGAAAAGTAGCTCCCGCACTTGCTGCAGGATGCACAGTGGTTTTAAAACCTTCAGAATTAACTCCATTTTCTGCTTTAGCCTTAGCAAAATTAGCTGAAGAAGCAGGCATTCCTCCTGGGGTTTTCAATGTAGTTACTTCTGCTAAGGCCTCAATCATCGGCCAAGAATTCTGTAGCAATCCTAAGGTTAAGAAAATATCATTTACTGGCTCAACAAGAGTTGGCAAAATTCTTTTGTCACAAGCAGCAGAAGGTGTCAAGAAAGTAAGTTTGGAACTAGGAGGTAATGCCCCTTTCATCGTTTTTGATGATGCTAGCATCGAAGAGGCAGTCGCTGGTTGTGTAGATTCTAAATTTAGAAACGCTGGACAAACTTGTATTTGCACCAATAGAATATTTGTCCAAGAAGGAATTTATGATGCATTCATTTCTAAACTTATTCCGAAGGTGAAAGCTTTAAAAACTGGGTCAGGAATGGAAGTCGATACCAAAGTTGGTCCTTTGATCAACATGGCTGCTCTTGAGTCTACCAAAGCCTTGCTCAATGACGCACTTTCAAAAGGTGCTAAAATGGTAGAAGGAGGAAATCATTTAGAGGGTTTACTTTTTGAACCTACAATCCTTAGTGAGGCACAGGCCAATATGGACATTTTTAAGAAAGAAATTTTTGGCCCAATAGCCGCTGTTTATAAATTCCAAACAGAAGATGAAGTCATCCGCTTAGCTAATGATACAAATTATGGTCTTGCTGCTTATTTCTATGGAAGAGATTATGCTAGAATTTGGCGAGTAGCCGAAGGACTTGAATATGGTATGGTAGGCATCAACACTACTTTAATATCTTCTTCCTTATCACCTTTTGGTGGCGTCAAAGAATCTGGTTTTGGAAGAGAAGGATCAAAGTATGGTATCTCGGAATACTTGAACATCAAAAGTATGGTTTGGAAGATTTGAGCTTTGATGAATGCTTCTACTTTTATTTAACCACAATAGGGACAAAAGTTTTTGCAATAGGCAGAAAGCTTGTTCGATTGTTCGAATGTTCGAAAGGTTCGATTCATTCAACCAAATAATCATAAGTTATAGGAGGTCCAGTCAAGTGTACTCCTAAAGCTTTTTTTAGGGCTAAGTGAATTTCATGTTTTTGGTAGGATTTATAATCTTCTTCTGTGTCAAAAGCCATTTGCATAACCAGTTCCATAGTTGACATTGCTCTTTTGTCACCAAGATCTTTAAATGACCCCACCTCTAATTGTTTGACAACTTGTATGTCTTCTAACTTTCTAATCTCTTGAATGACTGCTTCTTTATCAGCCTCCTCTTTCAAGTCAAAATACACTAGGTGAATCAATCTTCTTTGCTGATGTCTTTCTGTGGAAATATTGATCATACGTTCCACTTTTATTTCTTCTTCTAAAGCTCTAAGCCTTTCTAATTCCTTTAATTGATAATGTAGGTTTAAAGATTCTGATTGGGTATTTATATTTGATGTTTTTTCACATGCAAACAGACAAAGACTTATCATTGTAAATACCAAAGCTTTCATTAGTTAGCAGTTAGGCTTAAGTTTAACCTTTTACGTAATTCATCATCATGTTCGACGCCAAGCCAACGCAAAACATTTTTTTCCCAAATTTCATCGTATTGAATCTTGTCAATTATCTTTTCATCTATGGCAAGATCAAGAAGTTTTCCAGGGTAAGAAGACTGAGGCGTACTTTCCATCTCGCCTAAAGGATAAGGATCATCTAAGCCCATTATGATCTGATCAGTTCCACCTAATCTTTTCACCATTAATTCCAGTGAGAATGTATCATGCACCAAAGTGTCGAAAAATATGTTTGGATGCCCTACGGCTTTTCTAGGATGAACCATTCCTTCAAAAAGATCTGGCCTACCATCAAAACCTTGAATTCTTCTCCCTAAATTTATTTGAGCTAATTGACCTCCATGAGCAAAGCAAACTCTCATGTTAGGATATTTTTCTTGATAACCTTTTAAAGTGAAAAAATGATAGGCATCTGCACATTGTGCCAACATCCAAACCAAATGAAATCTCCAGGCAGTATTTTCTAATTTTATTAATTTTTCTCCGTCGTAAGGATGAATTTCTACGGCAAGTTTATACTTATTAGCCAATTCTAAAATTGGTTCGATGTCTTGATCAAAAATACATCGCCAAGTTCCAACGGAATCCATAAAGTGAGTAGGAAGGCACAATACCTTTAAGCCTAATTCTTCAACGCATCTTTCTATCTCCCACAAGGCTCCTCTGACATAACCTGAATGCACTACAAAGCCACAGGTGAATTTATCGGGGTGATCATGTTGGACTTTAGCATTAAAATCATTTTGAAATCGAAGGGCCATTTTCATCTCCTCTAGCCTCAAACCATTACCGTATAATTGAGAAAGATTTAGCACTACTGCATGGTCGATTTTGTTTCGCTCCATCCACTCCAGTTTTTCATTTAAAAAAAAACTGGAATCAGTCACAGGTCTTTTCCATCCTTTTTGAAGCATAAATTCACGATCATCATCCACCCAAAAGATTTCCTTTTCTTTCATAAAAGATGGAATTTGCTCTGGATAAGGTAAGAGGTGTGAATGTCCGTTGATTCTCATATTGACAAGATTAATCTTACAATTTAGTAAGAATTAAAGTGATTCTTAAATTTTAAGAATTTTTATCCCATTAGAGACACAATCGAGGCCTAATTAGGCTATTCGTGTACTTTTAATACAGAATCATGTATAGATTTGAACAAAATTCCTCTATGAAGTAAGACTTTTTTAAGTTGGAATGTTTTTATAAAGATATGACGGTTTATAGCATGGTCATATGCTCACTTTAAGTTGATAATGCTATCCAAGATGCTATCTTTACAATAGATTAAGCATGGAAGTTTAGCCTTTTACATTTAAAAATAAATTAAGTCACACTTCCTCAATTTTTTTAAAATGAATAAATACACTTTTTACACGCTAACATTCTTCCTATTCGTTTATGGTACTCTAAATGGACAAAACGAATTTGATGGTTATGCACTCTTCAATGACCAAAACAGTACTACAACCTATTTGATAGACGCAGAAGGAGAAATTGCAAATACATGGCAGAATGCAAGACCATGCAACTATGCTGTCTTATTAAAAGAGAACGGCAATTTAATGAGAGGTGCTACTAGGCAAGGAAATCAAATAAACGGTCCTGCAGTCGGTGGTATGGTTCAAGAAATCGATCCCAATAATAATGTGATCTGGGAATTTGAATACAGCAGTGCTGATTATGTTAGTCATCACGACATCACCCTCATGCCAAATGGTGGAGTATTACTGATTGCTTGGGAAGTCAAATCTGCAGCAGAAATGCAAGCCGCAGGTTATGTAGAGAATGAACGTAAATACCCAACCCATTTTATTGAAGTTCAACAAGATGGTACAGGTGGAAAGATTGTTTGGGAATGGCATTTGTTTGATCATTTAATTCAAGACGTAGATCCAGCGCTTCCAAATTATGGTGTCATTTCAGAACACCCTGAAAGACTAGACATAAATGTTAGAACTTCTGGAGGTGGTGGAGGACCAGGTGGATCAAGTGGTGATTGGGTGCATGTAAACGGGATAGATTATGATCCCATCAAAGATCAAATCGCATTCAGTTCACGATATTTGAGTGAAGTTTTCATCATTGATCACAGTACTACAACAGAAGAGGCAAAAGGATCAACTGGTGGCAATGCTGGTAAAGGTGGTGATTTTTTATACAGATGGGGTAAGCCATCAAATTATGGACTTAATGGCCAACAATTAATTTCAGGTCCGGTACATGATACACGATTCATCGAAGCAGGTCCTCGAAAAGGCTTCCTTCAATTTTTTAACAATGATGGACCTAACAACAATGGTTCTACTGTTGATGCCTTAGAACTTCCATACGCGGATGATGCTTATAATTACATTTACACAGAAGGCGAAGGCTATGGTCCAAGTGAAGCAACATTTACACATAAAACATTAGCAAATGCTGACGGGCAATCTGCTTCAAATTCATTGCCTAATGGTAATGTATTTGTTAATTTATCTAGAGGCTATATGTATGAAGTAAATCCAGCTGGAGAAAGAATTTGGTCTTATCCAGAAGGCCCTCCGAAAGCATTTAGATACACTTGTGATCATCCTGGAATTCAACAACTAATAAACTTAGGCACAATTGATGGAACTCAGTGTGGAACCGTCAGTAATGCTGAAATACTAGCTCAATCTTTATCCATTTCGCCAAATCCTAGTACAGGATATTTTCACCTAATTGGTCAAACCAAAGAAATTAACTCTATTGAAGTTTTTGACCTTGCTGGGAAAAAAATAAAAGAGATCAATCAAAACTTTACACAGCTAAATTTAAATGAGTTAAAAGCTGGGACCTATTACCTATCCATAAAAAACAATAAAGGAGTAAAGGCTAGCAAGAAAATCATTAAGCTTTAATCAATTAAACATTACAGACATTGAAAAATATTTTACTGATCATCATTATATCTTCTTGTTTTCTGTCTAACAGCAAAGCACAAGATTTTTATGATGTTAATACCATTCAAGAAATAAAAATAACTTTTACACAAAGCAATTGGGATCAGTTGTTGGATGATTTATACGTGGAAGGAAAAGGAGATCGCTTATTGGCGAACATAGAAATAAATGGTACAAAAATAGATAGCGTTGGAATTAGGTATAAAGGTTTTAGCACTGTCAGTACCGAAAGAGAAAAAAATCCTTTTAACATAAAACTTGATTACGAAAACAATGAAGATTATCAAGGCTATAGAAAAATAAAACTGAGCAATGTGTTTCAAGATCCTTCCTTTGTAAGAGAAGTGCTTTCTTATGAAATCGCAAGAAATTATATGCCAGCTGCTAAATCAAATTTCGCAAAACTATACATCAATGATGTCTACTGGGGTTTATACACTAATGTAGAATCTATAGAGTCAGAATTTTTAGAAGAACATTTTGGTTCATCAGACAATGCCCTTTATAAATGCAATCCAGATGAACTTGATCTTGATGGAGAAAACTCAAACTTAGCGCTCTCTCATGGTGAAGATCCAGATAACTACAAACCATATTACGACAAAATTAATGGTAGCTGGTGGGAGTTATATCTATTGATGAAAAAATTAAATGACAATCCAGAAGACATAGAGGAAATATTAAATGTAGACAGGACTTTATGGATGCATGCCTTTAACTATGTGCTGGTTAATTTTGATTCTTACATTGGATATGCTCAAAATTACTATTTATATAGGACGACTAACGGTTTATTTCAACCCATCCTTTGGGATTTAAATCAATCTTTTGGCAGTTTCAGGATTACAGATGCTTCTGAAAATTTCAGTGGTTTTTCTATTAATGCTGCTAAAACAATTGATCCCCTCACTCATCTTAATAATGTTTCAGTCCAACCTAGACCCTTACTTAGGAACTTATTTGAAAATGCTACTTATAAAAAAATGTATCTCGCTCACATTAGGACCATCTTAGATGAACATTTTAATGAAGGAGAATATAAGCAAAGACTAAATGAATATGTTGCATTGATAGACCAAGCTGTGCAAGACGATCAAAACAAATTTTACAGCTACGATGACTTCAAAAACAACATCAACAACACAGTCACCGATCTAGTAGAATACCCAGGTATTACGGAATTAATGGATGCAAGAGCTAATTATTTTCGCACCTACCAAGGCATCAATGGTTTTCCTCAACTTTCAAATCTTGAAGCTTTACGGGACAATGCTTCAACAGGAGAACACACTTTTTCAATTGATGCCATCAATGCTACTAGTGTTGTCTTAAACTATCGAACCAGCAAAGATCTTCCTTTTGAATCCATTAACATGGTAGATGATGGCAGTGGAAAATATAGCACAATTTTGGCTTTTGGAAACAGCATTCAATATTATATCTATTCAGAAAATGAAACGGCAGGAGTATTTTTACCTGCAAGAGCTGCTCATGAATTTTACAACATAAATTACAACAACATAGAAGTTGGTGACTTAGTCATCAATGAACTACTAGCTTCTAATGACATAACTAATGCAGATGAAAACGGAGATTTTGATGACTGGATAGAAATTTACAATACTACTAATCAAGACATCTCTTTAAGCGGAATCTTTTTAACTGACGATCCAAAGAATCTAGATAAGTGGGCATTTCCTGAAGTTAGTATTCCTGCACAGGGGTATAAATTAATTTGGGCAGATGAAGATGGCGACCAAGGAGAACTTCATGCAAACTTTAAATTGTCTGGTGGTGGAGAGCAAGTCTTATTGACGAACCAAGATGGAAGTATTATTGACGAAGTGGAATATGGAGAACAAACTACTGATGTCGCTTATGGAAGATTACCTAATGGAACAGGCCCCTTTCAAACTTTAAGCCCTACTCCAAAAAGAAACAATGATCCAACAAATGTTCGTTCACTAAATTCTAATTTAAACTTCAAAAGTTTTCCAAATCCAGTCCATGCTACATTAAACGTTGAACTAAATAACAGTGATGATTATAGCCTAGAATTATTAAATTTAAATGGTCAGATTTTAAGACAAGGGGTCATTAAAAACAAAAAGGCTTTTAGCTTTAACACAAGTGACATCACCAATGGTTTTTATTACCTAAAAGTTTCTTCTTCTTCAAAGCAAGGAGTCAAAAAGATAATCATCAATCATGAAAAATAATTTTAGCCTTTTAATTTTAATCCTTACTGCAAATTATCTTTTTGCACAGGTAGAAATTACAAACTACACCACTGAGGATGGTTTATTGAGCAACAACACCTCTAGTGTTTGGGTCGATACTGAAGATAACATCTGGTTTGGAACACAAGATGGTGTAGCAAAATTTGATGGCACAAACACCTGGTCAAGCTACACTAAGGATGACGGATTAATTGATAATAATGTCACAGCTATTTGTGTAGATTCTGATGGAAACTTATGGGCTGGTACTGATTTTGGTTTAAGTAAATTTGACGGGGAAATATGGACGGATTATACAGAAGCAAATTTTGCGCTGTTAGATGATAGAATTACTTACATCGCAGAATCCCCTAATAAGCACATTTGGGTTGGAAATAAAATGGGAGTTAGCATCATCAGCCCTCAAGCTGGCCCAAGCGATCCTATCGTTCAATTTACGGTACCCTTTGGAGGAGTCACTCACATTACCTTTGGACCTGAAGCACTTATATCCACAGCACTTGATGGTTTAATGGTTTATAATGGACCAAATGATGTATATTTTATTAATGAGTCCGATGGCCTACTTAGCAATAAAGTGAGAGCTGTTGCGGTTGATGGATCTTTTCAAAAGTGGATTGCTTCTGCGGACGGAATCAGTGTCTTCGACGCCAATGGTCAATTTATGGGAGATCATGAGTACATTTTTGAGCTGCCTCCTCCTGATAAATTAAACCCTGTCGAAGACATAAAGATCGATTCAAAAGGATCAATTTGGGCGGGAGTCTATGTAGATTATCTTGTAACAGAGGGTGGTATAAGTTTTTTAAACGGTTCTAGCTGGGGTGATTATGATGTAGAAGATGGTTTGGTTGGGCCAGTAGTAAGAAAAATAGCCATAGATTCGAAAGATAATATTTGGGTATCAACGAGCACTGGAGTATCGAAAATAGGTGCTGTAGCAACTTCAAATTCTCATTTATATAAAAAAAATCAGGTCAATATCTTTCCAAACCCTAGTGCTGATTACTTAATTCTAGAAAGTCCTCCCTATTTAAAAAATAAAAGATTTGAAATCCAAAGTATTGATGGCAAATCAATGAAAGATGGATGGATAGTAGCTGACAAACAAAATGTGGACTTGACAAACTTAAAAGCTGGAATTTACGTACTATTAATTGATGAATTGTACCAAAGTACTTTTATAGTAAAATAATAGCGAAAAGGGTAATATGTTAGATTTTTCAACCTTACAAACAAGTAGTGAACATCCTACAGCTTGGGCAATATTATTAACGGTATTGTTCTCATTTGCACTTTCTTGTCTGATTGTATTAACCTATGACCTAACTACTAAAGCATTAAATCGTCCTTATCATTTCTTACAATCAATAACTTTAATCTCCATATTAGCAGCAATGGTAATGTCTGCAGTGGGAGACAGCTTAGCTAGAGGATTAGGAATGCTTGGCGCATTGGCGATCATTAGGTTCAGAACAACCTTAAGAGACCCTCGGAATATGACTTTTATGTTTGCTTCATTAGCCGCAGGAATAGCCTGTGGTGTCCAAGGGTACATCATTGCCATAATAGGTACAGTAGTATTTTGCACAGGGGCTTTCCTTTTAAGATTCAGTCCATTTCACAGAAAAAAGGATTTAATTGGTAACTTAAGAGTTGAATTGCCGCCTGAGACAAACCATAATGACATTTTGAACAAAACCATCTTAAATTTTTGTTCTGGTTTAGAAGTAAAGCAATACCAAGTCAAACCTGAAAGGCTTGTAATTAGATACAACGTTAAAATGAAAAAAAATAAAGCTGCATGGCAATTGACGAAAGCCTTGCAAGAATTAAATGAAGTTGAAAATGTACGTTTATCTTTTACAAGTCCAGCAGTAGAATTATAAAATGAAATTATTTAATCCTATATATTTAGTAGCCATCGTCGTGGCTTTTTTCCTATGGAAGTTCAGCATGACTTTTAAGCATGAAGCGCCTTTATTCTACGGATTTGCAGAGAATAAAGAAACAGAAATCAATCTTGATCATCCTGTTGAAGTTAATAAGATTTACGTCACACCAGGACAGTTTGTCAAACAAGGAGAATTACTAATTGAAGTTTCTCACATTGAATACGAACACGACATCAGTAAAGAATTAAACGACATCGAAGGATTAAAGATCAAAGAAAGTCTTTGGAAAAGCAATAAAGAAGCTGATGTGAAAATCCTAATTTCAAAACACCAGGCTGAACTAAATAAGATTGCTTTTGAAATAGCAGAAACCAAAAAAGAAAAAAAATACCAAGAAAGTTTATTTGAGGGACTCGACAACATCAATCATAAAGAAAGGAAAATAACTTATGACCCTTTAAATGAAAAGATCCAATCTTTAAACGCTGAAAAAGAACAATTAGAAAAAGTCCACCAAACAGCACTCAACAACCTACAAGCTGCCATTAACAACCCAAATAATCCTTACCGAAAAGAAATTGAAGGAAGGTATGCAGAGATAAATTTAAAGAAAAACAAATTAGAAAAACTATCGCTTAGTGCACCAACAGATGGACTCATTGGAAACATTCATTGCAAAGAAGCAGAAAACATTAGCTCATTTAAAACCTTAATAAGTTTTTATGAACCTAATCCTTCGCAAGTAAAAGGATATTTACACGAAGACATGATCGTACAAGTAAATGTAAACGACTCACTCATAGTTAGATCATTGACCAATGATGCACATAAGTACCAAGGCATCGTCAAAGGACTTGGCTCGAGGATTGTAGAAATTCCAGAAAGAATGAGACGAATTCCAGAAATTAAAACTTACGGGAGAGAAGTCTTGGTGGAGATTCCTTTAGATAATAAATTGCTACAAAAAGAAAAAGTAGTTTTAGAGTTTATAAACCACGAAACTGCCTCAATATTTGGAGAAAATGACCAATCTAAATTGGCTAAAAAAAGCCTCAACAGTGATTAGATCAATTTTAATATTACTATGTCTTGTATCAAGTCATTTCCTTCTTTCTCAAAGCTCTTCTACTGACTTTTTTAACTCAGTCATTAAAACAACGCAAGATCAATTCATTACTATTCCAAGCACTGATTTTGAACTTCTCAATAGGTTTCACATAGACGAGCTTCAATTCAGAACACAAACGGATGAATTTGACTTAGAAAGACAAGAGTATACTTTAAGACTTCGTCCAGGGAATTTCAGAATAGCCGATCATCAAAAAGAACTCATTAAAGCCTACGAGCAAAAAGCACGTTTATCCAATCAAGAAAACAAAGAGGAACAGTTGATTTCCGCTTACACCATTTGGACCAATCATCAAATTTATAAAGCTGAATTAGCATTAAAGAAAAATAAAGTAAGTCTACTAAACGATAAACTCAAAGTTTACAACAAACAACTAGATCTGCCTAATTTCAACATCATTAGGTACATCGAAACGGAAGATGCCGTCAATAACATTGAAATAGACATTCAAAAATTAACTTGGAAAATTGCTAATCAAGAACAAAACATCTACCCTAACAAAGAGATGGCGGATGATAATTCTATAGACGCTATTTTGTCAATAGAAGACATCATTACTTTAGTAAATAAAGGAGAGCAAGTAATTTATGAAGACGATTTGGCAAAAAGATTATTAGCCCTGGATCAATTGATCATGCAAAAAGAAATAGCCATGGAAAATGCAGAAACAAAACAGATCTTAGATTTTGTTCAAGTAAGATATGGTGGCCCACATGACGACTTGTTTAACGAGAAAGTTTCTGTTGGCGTAGGCATAAACCTTCCTACAAAAAGTAGAAATAAAATAAAAATCAACGAACTGCTCTTAGAGCAAAAAGACGATGAAATTCAATACCAAAAAGACATTGAAGACCAAAAAGTAGAAGCCACCATTGCCTATGAGGCATTGATTGAAGAACTAAAACTCTATCAATTAATTTTAAGTCAAAATGAAAATTCTATCCTAAAGAATAAAACCATTAAAGACAGGATTGAAAGCTCAGCAGCTAGCTCTCCAATTGATCTATTAGACATTAAACTTTTAGAACATGAAAAAATTGAACGACTTTTTGAACTCGAAAAAGATGTCTTTCAAGCCTACTTAGATTGGCTTGAAGCTAGTGGATTGATGAATGCACTCCCTCTCAAAAATTATCTTACAAAAAACCTAGAACCACTAAGTTACGATCCCGATTTTTGGTAAAAAAATCGCTTATAAAGATTAGAACTTATCCAACATGGCAATAACTTCAGTCTTTTTTCTGACCGCTACTGGAACAATATCGTCATTTTTCATTTTTAGGTAACCGCCTTCTTTCCTTACGTACTCTTGAATGTAATTTAAATTCACAAGATGTGATTGATGAACACGCATAAATGGGTGATCCACGAAAAGGGTATCAAAAGATTTGAGGGTTTTAGTGACAAATATCTTCTCCCCTGTTTCCAAAAAAAAGATTGTATTATTGCCATCGGATTCACACCTCACAATTTTATCTATTTCGATTACTGAGATCTTATCTTGAGAGTGAAGCGATATCCTACTTGGCAACTGACTTGGATTATTGATCGTTTCCTTTAGTAAATCAAGACTTTCTGTGGATTCGCTGATCATGCCTGAAGCTTTTTCTACCGCCTCCACTAGCTGTTCTGTATTTAATGGTTTTAACAGATAGTCAATAGCTGCAAACCTAAAGGCTTTTATAGCAAATTCATCTGTCGCTGTAATGAATATCACCTTGGCACTTAAGTCTGGAAAAATTTCAAGTAAATCAAAACCTGTTCCATCCCCCAATAAGATGTCCAAAAAAATCAAGTCCGCTTTAGTTGATCTAATCAATTTTGCCCCTTCTACTACAGAGCCAGCTTTGCCGATGATGTCTACATTGGGGCAGTGTTTTTTCAAATCACTCTCCAAGACTTTGAGTGCGTCTGGCATGTCATCAATAAGAATTGCTTTAAGCATGATCTCTTTATTCAAAGGTTTAGAAAATTAGACTCTAGCCGTAAACATCAAGTGGCTTTTAAAAGTCAAGTACCAAAGGCAAAACCAAAGATACCTTAGTTCCTGCTACTTTCCCATCACTATCCAATAGATCTTTAATAGAAAAATGCTCATCCCCACCCTTTTCATTTAAAGCAGCCAATCTCTGCTGAGTTACCTCTAAGGCTACAGATTGATGTCCTTTTTTATTTTCTGAAGCAATGGCTTTTGCTCTTTTCCTTCCTACCCCATTATCTGTAATGTTGCAATACAATAATTCATCCTTAATGCTGAAGTTGACTTCTATTTTTCCTTTCTTCTTTAAATGAGACACTCCGTGAAACACAGAATTTTCTACAAAAGGTTGAATTAACATGGGAGGAATTTCGATTTCATCAGGGTCAACTCCTTCCGGAAGGTTTATGGCATAATCAAATTTAGTGGCTTGGCAAAACTGTTCCATTTTAAGGTACTTATCCAGGGTAAGAAATTCTTCTTTCAAACTGATCCGCTCCTTTTTGGAATTACTTAATATCCCCCTCATAAGGGTTGCAAAAGTTTGGATTTGGTCCCTGGCCACTTCATTTTTTTGATTGACCACCAAAGACTGTATGCTGTTCAAAGCATTGAAAATAAAATGTGGATTCATTTGAAGTTGTAAAGCCTTTTGCTCTAAGCTCAACAATTCATTTTTTAATTCCAGTGCTTCCCGTTTAGCCTTTTCTTTCTTTTTGATCCCGCGTACTCTCAAACTAAAAATTCCAAACAAGAACAATAAACCAAGTAAGGATGCAAGGAGTTTAAACCAATTCGTTTGCCAGAACGCTGGCGTAATAGAAAAGCTGGTACTGACGATATTACTTACCGCACCATTTGCCGCCAAGGCCATCACCTTAAAATTATAATCGCCTGGAGAAAGATTGGTATAATTTACAGACTCAGCTTTAGAGGCTTCTGTCCACTCGTCATCAAGTCCTTTTAATTTCCAAGTATATTTTATACCATCTGCATAATCCGGATTAATCGCCTTAAAATTAAAGCCAATGTCATTCTTATTGTGTTTTAACTCCAAGCCCTTTCCTAAGGAATCTCCTTTTATTAAAAAGTCAGCGTAAACTGATTCGACGATGTCTTTATGCATCAGATCTATGCTTGTAAAATGAATGATTGGTTTGGAAACAGACAGTTGAGTACTACCTGGTTTATGCCTTGTCAAGCCATTTAATGTACCAAACCAAAGATAGCCTTTGCTGTCCATCGTAACTGAATTATGACAAGTTTCTACACCTAAAAAACCTTCATTCAAACCAAAATGCTGAACATCCATCACTACACCAGCTTCATTAAAAACTATCTTGTCTATACCTACTTCACTCCCAGCCCAAAGATTGCCTTCTTGGTCAAAGTGCAACAAATAAATATTATCACTACTTAGAGGTTTTTCGCTTTCCAATTTTTTAAAGCTCGGCTCTAAATCCAAATAGGAAGCATAATAAATTCCTTCCTCAGCGGTGGCTAGCCATACATTTTTCAAAGCATCAAAAGCTACTGAACGGATGGCCACCTTAGGTAAACTGGAACCCTTTGTTAAATTTTTAATCCTGTTGTTGTAAGCAAAACCTATCCCTCCTTTTTTAGTGGTGTACCAAATGCGCCCTATTGGGTCCATCTGCAAACTGAGGATGTATAAATCTGGTAAGCCTTGGGCAACTCCAAAAGTTTGCACTTCCAAGTCAAGCGAATCTATGGTTCTTATCCGTGCTAAGCCATCTGCTAAGGTTCCCACCCATAGATAGCCCAAACTGTCTTCGACAATGGTCTTGATCCAATTGCTGGGTAGGCCATGTGCAGTGGTGTAAGCATGAAAGCCATTGGTATCTTTCATGATTAAGCCATCTTCTGAAGTACACATCCACATCCTCCCTTGGCTGTCTTCGAATATGTCATTGCATTTAGTGGTGATGATTGTGCTGTCAATGTTATTGTGTATACCTAAGGAGTCTATGATGGTGATCCCTTCCTGTCCAATCCCTAGCCAAAGTTCGCCAGCTTGATTTTCTTCGATGGCATACACTCGATTTCCGATAAGGCCATTGTTTTCATTAAAATGTTTAAAGAACTGTCCCAAGTATTTGAGCAAGCCCCCACCTGAGGTTGCAATCCAAACATTACCCCATACGTCTTTAAACACTTCTTGTACATTTGAATGGGTCAAGCCTTCGCGTTCTCCAATGGATGTCCAGGTAGAATCCAGTACATTATAAATTTGGATGCCTTGAGTTTGGGTACTGATCCAAATTTCATTTTCATCGGATAGATAAATATCTTGTCCTTTGGAAATTCTATTTTCTTTTAAATGGAAAATGATTTCTTTCTCATTAGCATCAATGCAAGATAAACCACCAGCAAATTGCATCACCAATACCTTTCCTTTCCCATCGTATTTTATTTTCTTGATGTCTTCTGACAAAAGGCCCTGCGCTAAGCCCATTTTCTGGATCAGTTCACCTGTCTTAATAAAGAGCCCTCTTGAAGAGGCGATCCAGTATTCTTCTCCAATTTTTTGGATGTCGTTAATTCTTGAAATATCGAGATAGGCTTCTAATTTTAATTTACTTGACTTTTTTGCATTTTTGTCAAAAGACAAAATACCTGCTTGAGTTCCTAAGAATAAGGTGCTGTCGTTTAACTCTGCGATGCTGTAAATGATGCGATTGCTTTTATCGCTCCAATTGACTTGTTTGTGATCGTAACTGACTAATCCTGATTTTGTGCCAAACCACAGTTTGCTTTGAGCATCTTCTATGATGCATTGCACAAAATTGGAAGGCAGTCCATCTCTTGTACTTATGGTTTCAAAACTTTTTCCATCAAACTTACATACTCCTCCGCCTTGGGTTGCCATCCATAGGTATGATTTGCTATCTTGAAATATATCGTAAACTTGAGATTGGGGTAGCCCTTCTTGCACATTGTACTCAATGAAGTTGTATTCCTGGGCGTATCCAGTGCCTAGGCAAATTAGCAGCATGCATGTATGGAATATTCTTTTTAGCACTTCTCGTTTAAACGTAGTTTTGGACAACTTTGGTTTTGTTTAATTGTTTTATTTTTTGTCCAACAGCTTTCAACCCAGTATCACATTAAATCTTAGTTCTTAAGTCGTTCATCTTTATTTCTTAAGTCGTTCGTCTTTAGTTCTTAAGTCTTTAGTTTTTTCAATTGACTAATTGCCACATTATCACATTATCACATTACCAAATCTTTCTCTTCAAAACTGTAAGCAGCAACTTGTTTCAACAATTCTCCCTTTTCGGCAACTGCGCTTAAATACAGTACCATCTTCCCACTCATTTGACCATGCTGTATGATGAGGTCTTCTATGCCATCATTGTCTAGATCTCCTTTCCAAAAGATTTTAGTCGGTCGATAATCTTTATGATTCAATTTGAATTCCATGTTGTCATAACAATAGATCAAGGTACCATTTTCATCATTGTAATAAATATCCTTATTGATGTTTTTCCTTTCATCAAATAATTTATGCTCATTTGATGTATTTATTTTTCCTAAATAAGTACTAATAGCTAACTTTCTACTACCAACGATAAAAAGTATATTTTCTTCTAATTCATCAGTAGCTAAACAGACATGAGATTGACCTTCATTTTCTTGTTTATAATAGGTAGGGTTAAGTTGTTTGCTTCTGTATTTCCCACTGACAGTTTTGTAGATACCCGTATAAGTAAAATCTCTCCTGAATTGAAAATTTTCTTTGGTGCTGCAGGTTTCAAACAACAAGGCAAAATCTTCATGGATTAGGTCAGTAGGAAAATCATCATAGTCTACCTTAGCTAAAAAGGAACTGAATACGTAAGCATCTATTCCTCGGTGGGAAACTTTTTGCCAATGGCCGTTTAAAGTTGCTTTACCTTTTAGCTTTATGCTTAATTTCTTTTCAGGGCTATCCTCATTTAGAATACGCACTTCTTCGCCATAGCCTAATAATTTAATTACGGGTGCATTTAATGATGGCGCTTGACGCATGTTTAAGCCTGCTGTCGCGATGACTACCTGATAATTATTTTCGTTGTTTATGAATGATTGTGCAAAGGAGCTATACTTTCCGAAGCATATCATTAGAGCGATTATGATTATTTCTTTTATATATTTCATGATTATTATTTTTAATTAATTTGATTTATTTTTTTTGTTGTTGGATGATGGCTGTTAGTTGTATGGAGCTTTTATGTTTTAGTCCACACAACCAACAGCTAACATCTTTCAACCTATTGACACATTATCACATTGCCACATTGCATCAATATGCTTTTTTTGAAACACAAAGTCACAAAGTTTTTCTTTAGTCGTTCGTTTTTTTTGGTTGATTGATGCTGGTTGTTAGTTGTATGGAGCTTTCATCTTTTAGTCCAGACAACCAGCAACCAACATCTCTCAACCTATTGACACATTACCTCATTAACTAATTGCACATCAACCTATTTTTCAACCAAAACACATAGCACAGTAGACTTTCCTTTAATCTTCACTGCCACTTTTCCATCTACTTTTTTACTACTGATGATCCATCTAAATTTATCCACTGGAATTTCGTACTTAGCTAATAAGTCCATCAAAGCTGCTTGAGTTTTTACGAAAGCGATTTCTCCCTCCTCCGCTAAGACCTTAAGAGCCGATGCATCTTTTTCCAATAACAGATCCCATTCAACAGGTACATTAAATCTAGTATGAAAAGCATCCCCATCCCATCGAGGCTCTTCTAATCGCATCGCTGTCAACCAATCCAGTTCGACGTCCGGATACCT
>CALDYJ010000060.1 GCA_937941095.1 uncultured Saprospiraceae bacterium
CAAACTAACATTAAAAATGACAAAGAGGCTGTTCTTAAACCGATTCAAAAAAGAAAGTCTACTTCACGCGCATCAAAAGGAAACTATGCTGTCAAATCAAGTATGGATGTAAAAAGAGCGCAAGCGAAGAAATACTTTGGCGGTAAAAAGAAGAAGAATAAAAAGAGAAAGAAATCGAAAAGAAGTAAGAAATCTTGCTACAACTTTTAAGTGCATACAATCCAATTTTTAATATATAACCCTGACTTCCGGTCAGGGTTTTTTTTTGGTTGCCTCTTATGCTAAAGCTTCGAGGGACAAATTGATGGTCGTATTTTAAAAACCAGGCAAGCTATTTTAGGCATGGATAAAAGCTAAAAAGCCTAAGATTTTTCTTTTGAAATAGGTAAGCTAGCACCGATAAAAATAGAAATAGATTCATTAAAAATATCCATTTCATTTTGATTAGAAATGTCGAATAAACCTAAATAGTATTCAACACCCAATTGAACTTTGACTTTGTTAGCGACAAGTTTTTCAATTCCCATGGAGGAGTTAATTCCAAAATCAGTTTTTGAAATTTTCCATTTCTCAAAATCCAAATCTTCTCTTACTGTTTCAAAGTCATCATCTCTAAAAATTTTAAAATTACCATTTAATGCTCTTGATATGCTTGGGCCTAATGCCATAAAAAAATAATAATCCGAAAATTTAAAGCTTATTTTAGGCTTGAGAGATAATTTCAAATATGAAATTTCATTGGCATTATAAAAGACATCAGAACCATCTTGATTTCTTTTCTCTAGAATACTTCCTTGCTTAGTGATGTCTAAACTAGAGAGCAAAGAAAAGTTTTTGCTGAGCTTCTTTTCGTAAGTAAGGCCAACTAAGAAGAAACTTAGCTTTTGCTGATCTAAAATAAATACATTTTCACTTTCTAATCTCAAAGGCGTATTTGATACATTACCACCACCTTTAATACCAAAATAGTCTTGTGCTTGCAATGAAAAGCTAAGAATTACAAAGCCAATGATGAATGTGTAGATTTTTCGATGCATATGAGCGAGTGATTTGTGGACTTAAATACAACGCTCAATATTCAAACTTAGTTTGTGAGCTGAAATTTAAACCTTTACTCGCCGTTTAAAATGACTTAAACAAGTGCTTTAGATGCTTTTTCTAGTCCGATTTTATAGGTTGCCAGACACTTTTCCCTTGCTGTTTTATGATCTACTATTGGCTGCGGGTAATCATCCGTACCATATTCTGGCACCCATTTTTTTATGTATTCAAAAGTTTTATCAAATTTTTGTTGCTGAGAGGTAGGGTTGAAAATTCTAAAATATGGCGCAGCATCTGTACCACATCCAGCTGCCCACTGCCATCCCCCATTATTGCTGGCTAAATCAAAATCCAATAACTTCTCGGCAAAATATGCTTCTCCCCACCTATAATCAAGCAGGAGGTGCTTGCTAAGAAAACTTGCTACAACCATGCGTACTCTATTATGCATGAAGCCTGTATTGTTCAATTCTCTCATACCAGCATCAACCAAAGGATATCCGGTTTTACCTTCTTGCCATAGCTTATAATGCGTTTCATTATTGGTCCATTCTATGAATTCATACTTTTTTCTAAAGGGGTTTTCGACGACATGAGGAAAATGAAAAAGAATCATTGAATAAAAGTCTCTCCAAATCAATTCGTTTAAAAAAGTTTCATTCAATTCACTGGCTACTCTCGCTTTTTCTCTTATTGAAATTGTGCCAAACCTAAAGTGTATCCCCAATTTGCTCGTAGCATCTAATGCTGGAAAATTTCTATTTTCTGTATATTTTCTGATCGTTCCTCTTTTTACTACCGCAGATGGAATTGGCAAAGTTGACTTCTCAAAACCCATTGATTTTAAGGATGGAAATTTTAAAGAATCTATCTCATGCAATTGACCTTTGAGCTCTTCTTCTTTGTTGTAAGCTTTTAAGTACTTCGATTTTTTTAAAAATTTTGTGTTCGAGCCTTCCAATAATTTCTTTCTCCATTTTCTTGAATATGGTGTAAAAACGGTGTAAGGCAAGCCGTCATCTTTAGTCACTTCGTCTTTTTCAAAAATTACATGATCTTTATAGGTATGGAAGTTTATGTTCTTTTTTCTTAAGAGCTTCTTTACTGAGTCGTCTCTTTCCAATGCATAAGGCTCATAATCCTTGTTTGCATAGACCTCGCTAATTTCGTATTCCTTAATGAGTTTTTTCCATACATTTATAGGTTTGCCGTATTTGCAATCTAAATCTCCGCCATAATTTATGAGCTTTTGTTTCAAGGACCAAAGTTGATCATGAATGAAGCTTAACCTAGCATCCTTCTTATCAGCGAGTTTGGTTAAAATGTTTTCATCAAAAATGAATAAAGCTTGAATCTTATTCCCATTTTCAATGGCTTTGGCAAGCGCATGATTATCTGAAAGACGAAGGTCTCTGCGTAACCAAAAAATGCTAATTTTGTTTGACATAAATATTTACATTTAATTGCAAGGAAACAAAAATATAATATTATTGTTTAGATCAAGCGCAATAGCTCTTCCAGGGCCATCTTTCTGGTATTTCGTCTTCTTCTTATTGCTAATATTTATTGATAAAGTATTTTTCTATCAAGGACATTATGGCTTTGACGATATGGCCTATGCCTCTTTGGCTAATGATCTTCAGAATGGTGACCTTTCCTTGATTCAAACCCATTATTCTTATCGTTGGGCTTTATTATTTCCACTAGCATTTGTGTATAAGATTTTTGGCATTAATGATTTTAGCTCTTCTTTGCCTGCGATTTTTGCTGGTATTGGTGCTTGCTTTTTGATGTATAAACTCCTCAGAAAAGAGTCTCCTTGGCTTCTTGTATTAGCTATCATGATTTTTTGTTGCCAGAAATGGAACTACCACTACTTAGAACGAATTATGCCTGATGTTTTCGTAAGTTTAGGGATATTTGGGAGTTTATATTGCATTCATAAACTCTATTTTGAAAAAACTGAGAACAAATGGCTACCATTTCATTTTTCATGTTTTGTGTTTTTTTCCTTCCTTGCTAAAGAAACAATTCTAATACTTGCACCACTTTATCTATTCCTTTTAGGAATAGATCTCTTTAAAAAGAAGCATCTTACATTTTGGTTTAAAAGCATTAGTTCCTCTTTACTTTTAATGGGTTTATACTTTGCAATCGTATATGGTTTTACTGGCAATCCAATAGAAAGGATTGTTCAAATTAAAAACAACAGTTATGATAATCCATGTAGTTATGATATTTTGCCATTTAGTCATACTTTGAATAGAATAAGTAAAGAACTTATTTTAGAATGGTTGAAAAGTGGAATGTTGATTTGGGTCAGCTTGAATGGACTTATTCTATTGACCAAATTAAGAAAACATTATTTGTCGTTCAGGCATCCATGGCAGTTTTGGTCATTTTCATTGTTTCTAGCTTTAGTCTGTGCCAATTTCATGAGCATCAGTCATGAACACTATGTTCCACTTTGCCCAGATCCTAGACATTTTATTTTCTTAGCGCCAATACTTACAATTAGCGCAATTTATTCTTTTAGATATTTCATGCGAAAAAAATACACAGCAGATCTTTTCTTTTTGGCTTTTCTCAGCGTTGGATTTTCTCTTTTGCTTTTAAAATTTGGACTTTCAAAAATTGTCCCTGTTTTAATCTTAGCTTCTGCTTTAATAATTGCAGTACTTAGGTACATAAAAATCATTGATAGAAACCATACCTTAATTCTTTTTGTTATTGCTCTTTTTGGTTTGAGTCTTTTTAATAAAAATAACGATGCTTATAGAAAACAAAAGGCCTTCATCAAAAACGAAATCATTTCATCTATAAAAGGTAATGGGATCATCTACACTAACAATGCCCAGAGTAGGATGGGTAATTATTACGTAGGTTTTGATCAAAGTAAATATAAATTTTTGCCTTATGAAGACTTTAGGCCAAATGCATTTCCAAATAAAAAGCAATACGTTTTGCTTAATGCCTATACCTGTGAATTAGCGGGTACCCCTTGGGAAAAACTACCAAAGTATGTCCAGGCACATAGAAAAAATGAAAACGAATTTAAAAAAGATGCTTCTTCCAGATTGTATATTATGGATCAAAACATCATGAACGAATTTCCTCTGGTTTCACAAGATTAGCAGGATTTGCAAGATTTAATAATTTTGAATCTCTTGCATATTGTACCTTACCAGAAAGCTTTTTGTCATGCAACAATCGGATACCTTTCCATTCATCTCCGCAATCATTATAGATCTCCGCCCCATCTAATAATAATTTTCCTCCAGGAGCTACAATAATTTCAGCACCTTTTGCTAATGCTACTCTACACCGAATAATCAGTTGAGCTCCAGGTTTAATGATGATATTGCCTTGCAACTCTTTACAGTCATTCCATTCCATGCTGCGTTTAATCGTAATTGTTTTTTCATCATTAAACTCACACCAAGTTTTTTTAATTAAATTCCGTTTTGTTTTGTTTCTTGTTGCTGTCATTCGCCACATACCGATTTGGCAAGGCGTTAATGCTGATCTGTGTGGATTATAGTCCATCATATTATTTGAAGCAACTACACAAGGAGGGACTCCTTTTGAAGACCAACAATTTGCATGATCAGGAGTGTCTTCACATCCATCTCTCCTCCAGCTGTGTCGTAAGCTAAAGACATGACCTATCTCATGGTTTAATTGCTTAGGTGGCGTGTATTTATTGGGAACTACTTTTTTACCATTTTTGATGATGGTATCTGAAACAGCATGGTACCATAAACCCCCTTTTATCCAAGTACTAAAGGCTATGCCATTTGTATTAGGTTTGTAAGTTTTAGAACCTAGGCTATCAAGATGATTATCTTGTAAGAAAACATTTAAAACCTCCCCTTTTTGAACACCATATTTTTCGAAAACACTTCTATCGTAATTGTTTCTGTTTTTCCCTTTATTGATGATAAAATAATGATCATCATCATTATGAAAGTAGATACCATCGTCATCTGGGATGTTTGGATCGGGTGTTAGTTCATATTTTAGATTAATCGGGAGTGCAGGGGTATCATTTCCTACAGGGAGTTTCATTTTTTGGTTCTTCCGTAAATTCTCATTTGCAGATCTTAAAGCAGTGGCTATGTATTTTTTTCCTGATTCTTCTGAAAAGTTTCCCTTACCTTCATTATTTCTAATAATGTGGAAGTTAACTTTTATGGTTTTATATGGATATTGATCCGTAAAGTCGGGATCTGGGGCATAATTTAAAGGATCTTTACAAGGATCACCCATTTTTTGAACCTTCTTAAAATATTGTTCATCATCAATTTTGGCAATATTTGAAGTAAAAACCTCTTTCTTTTTGACTTTACAGGAAAAAGTCAGCTGTAAGCAAAAGAATATAAATAGGAAAATTCTAAAGGACATGTTTAATTTTTATTTTTGTAAGATAAAAAATCAATTATGAGATACATATTACCAATCATTATGTTTTTAGCTTTTAACATGGCTTGTACATCCGAAGGCCAAAATGCTGCAAATAATGAATCAAAAGAAAATGTAGAGGCAAAAGCTAAGGATTTAACGTCAAAGGTTGATCCAGAGATACTTTCATTATTAGATGTGATCAAAAATAACCCAAATGATCATAATGGTAATGCAGAAAAATTAAATAAAGTAGCAAAAGCATTTGTAGAGGCAAAAAAGACAAGGCAAGGTGTTTCTTTATTAAACCAAGCTTTGAAGTCACATTATAGTGCTCCAAACACAGCGGATAATGCTTTTGATTTAATGAACATTTATAACGAACATTACAAAGGGACGAATAATGCAAGTATCATGGCACTTGCTCTTAAAAGAGCCTTCCCTAAGTTCCCAAAGATGGATCAAGTTTCTGCATTGATACCAGCTGGTTCAAAAACTCTAGAAGGCATCATAGATGAAACCAGATTAAACATGACCGATAAAGAAACTGGAAGGCTTGATCTCAAACAAGCAAATAAATTCATCACCACTTCAGAGATTTTTGCAATGATGCTGCCGAAGGAAGGAAAGACACCATCTTTTTTACAAAAAGCTGGCGAAGTAGCAAGATCTATAAAAGCATATCCTAAATCTATAGAAATTTATGATTGGATCATGAAAAGTCATCCGGCAGCTCCAGAAGCTGCTCAGGCTTTATTCATGAAGGCTTTTACTTATGACAATGAATTAAAAGACAAGGCAAAAGCAAAAGCACTTTATCAAGAGTTTTTGAAGAAACATCCAAAAGATGGATTTGCTGATGACACTCAATTTTTATTAGATAATATTGACAAAAGTAATGAGGACATCATCAAAGGATTTGGAGAAAAGAAGAAATAATATTCTCCTTGCTTAATTTCCTTTAATGACTAATTTACGCAAGCTCGCTTCGCCTTCATTTATTACTAATAAATAAGTTCCTGCAGGAAGATGCTTCGTGTCTATTGTTGTTTCTCCATTCATGATGCTTTGTTCCAGCATCTTATGGCCATGGATGGTATACAAGCTTGCTTTCGCTTGAAACGAGGCATTAAAGTCCTTGCTGTTAATTTGTAATGATTCATTGAATGGATTTGGAGCAAGATTATAGCTAGACGTGAATGTTTCTCTTGTACTGGTCGGATCATCAGTAAAGTTTAATCCCGTTATTTCTTCAAGACTGACTAGACGATTATAGATTTTTATATCATCTATTTTACCTTCAAAAGTATTAGCTGCTTGTTGTGTTCTTGAACCAATCAATAAGGGAGAAGAGTCGTATAGGAGATCTCCTTCAAAAGGTCTTTCATAGTTAAAAAATAATGTTTCTTCAAACTCATTAGTAGTCATGTAAAGTCGATTATCTTTTTGTCGTGCTATGATTCTGTACCATTTATTTATTTCATAAGGTTGATTTAATAAGCCCAACTGACTAGAGATCCCATTGGCCTGTTGATCTGTTCCTATGTTAAATACAAAATGTTGAGTCCCTGCTAAACTTATACCATAAGCCAATTTTGCAGGAAAGGCATTTTGAGAAGAATTTTTTCTGAAGATCGTATGGTCTTTTTGTGAATAAGGCATCACCCAAGCGACTAAAGTAAAGTCTTCCTCCAGCCGCAGGCTTGCGTCATCCAAAACTCTAATGATGTCGTCAATCCCATTAAATTCATAGGCACTGTTAGCATTTCCAAAACGGTCTGTAGTCAATTGAGGACCATCGACGACGCCATGATTATCATTGCCGCTGGTATCGTCAGCACTTCCTGAAAAAGGATAAAAAGCGACTAATCCATCTTCTTGTTGTGCGAAAATGTTTGTGCTTATAATGCATAGAAAAATAAAAAGGAAAGATAATGCAGTTTTCATATTTTATACATTTGGGAATTCAAGATTAATAAGAATATCATACAATATTCATTCCATAGCCTTTTTTAATCTTCATGATTCAGCTTGTTGTGTTGAAGATGCTAACAACACAATTGCACTAAAGTCTAAGCTATGTAATCATTTAGAATTTCTTCCAAGTTAGGCTTTGGAATCAATCCATTGTATTTTTCAACGACCTGTCCTTTGTCTATAAACAAGAGCATTGGAATTGATTTCACTTTGAAATGTTGACTGAGTTTTGGATTGGTTTCTGTATTAACTTTTACAACTAAAGCTTTGTCTTTATATTCAAGAGCTAATTCATCTATGATAGGGCCAAGAATTTTGCAAGGACCACACCATTCAGCATAAAAATCGACAAGTACTGGTATTTCCGATTCTACCACAAGCTCTTGCCAAGTATCATCTGTCACTTGAAGTGTCTCGCCTTTCGGTTTTTTCTTCCAAAACATTTAATCTACTTTATTCTTTGATTAAAATAATCACACGATCAAAAGGATCTAAAGCTACACCTTTTACTTTCGCAGTAGCTTCTAAGCGGTATTCTGAACTCACCTTTTCAAACCACTTTAGAGCTTTAGTGAGTCCACCTAAAATAAAGTTATTGTCTCCAAGCTTATCTACTTCAGACTTCTTTTGTTTATAGGGTAAAGTAAAGGACAATTCCACTGATTGTTCTGCCGGTATAGAAATTTCTTTTTCAAGCTTGATGGTACCCATCAAATATTCATCGGTAAGCTTCTCTTCTTTACGGCCTCTTGAGTATTTTTCAATCATATTAACCTCAATAGAAGTGACTGTTTGCGCATTTTTTGAGCTAAGACGAATTTTACCCACCACCTCATTAAGTGTTGAGTCTAATTTTTCAGGAATTAATAATTCAATTTTAACTCCTTCTATGCCCAGCCATGTTTTTACTTTTCCTAACATTATACAAATCTTTTATGCCAGCTATCCTTTAAAGGTTTTTTCCACGCTTCATTTAAAGCAGCTTTGGAATTTACTAAATGATCAAAAACAAGCGTATCGTCATTTATTTCATTTTTATGATAAGCCTCTTTAAAAGCTTCTTTATCAACACTTATCACGCCATCATCTGAAAGGTAACTGAAGTTCATCCTATTAAACAAGTCTTTACCATACTTTTGTTGCAAGTTTCTGATGAATGCCACAGATTTATCGATGGAACAACCACTTGCTCCTGCTTTGGATTCATCCAACATGATTACGATAAATTGTTGGTGCATAATTCTTCCTAAAGCATAAAGCTGATTGTTGTGACTAGTCCAGTCTTTACAAAACTGATCCAATTCTTTTTGAACCAATCCCATTTCATTGGAACTAAACGGTTTTGTGCTGTTATAAATCCATATTCTACTTCCTTCATCAAAATCATCCCACTTCATGCATTTATAATTTATTGTTGTTTACAATTAATTCTGCAAGGTCAAAAACCATAACTTCTTCTTGTTTATCGAAAGATTTTACGCCATCTGAAAGCATGGTAATGCAAAAAGGACAATTAGCGGCAATGATTGAAGCTCCAGAATTAATGGCTTCCTCTACTCTTTCTGTATTAATTCTCTTGTCCCCTGGTTCATCTTCTTTAAACATTTGTGCACCTCCTGCCCCACAACATAAACCATTTGCTCTGCTTCTTTTTAGTTCAACAAGATCATTATCCAAAGATTCTAAAATAGACCTTGGCGCTTCATATACCCCATTCACACGTCCTAGGTAACAGGAGTCATGATAAGTTATTTTCTTTCCTTCAAAAACGCCGCCTTCTTGTATTTTTAATCTGCCATCAGCAATTAGATCTTGTATGAATTGAGTATGATGTATGACTTCATAATTACCTCCCAAATCTGGGTATTCATTTTTTATGGTATTAAAACAATGAGGGCAAGCTGTTACTATTTTTTTTACGCCATACATATTTAAGACTTCAACATTTTGAAGGGCTGTCATTTGAAAAACGAATTCATTTCCAGCTCTTCGAGCTGGATCTCCAGTACAACTTTCTTCCGTTCCTAAAATGGCAAAATCTACTTTGGCTTCATTTAATATTTTACAGAAAGCGACTGTTACTTTTTGTGCCCTAGCATCAAAACTACCTGCACAACCAACCCAAAAAAGAACTTCTGCAGCCTTGCCTTCAGCAGCAAGTTGAGCCATTGTTTTTATGTCTATATTGGTACTCATATTTTTAATTGTGTATGATCAGTTTCCCTGACTTCATCAGGCGATCATCTGTGTTAAGTTTATAAATGTAAAGGCCATTGTTCAATGAAAAATCCATTACATTAAACAAGGTATGTTTATTTACCAATGCTTTTTGTAAAACCAACTGCCCCATTTCATTGTACAGTTCAAAAACACAATTTCCATTTAATAATATTTCTTGAACTTGGATGTTAATTTTATTTGAAGCAGGATTTGGAAAAATACTTAAAGCATTTTCATAAATTATTTCTTCACTGCTTGTTATTAGCCAAGCATTAAATAAAGATTGGAGCGAGTCTATTGGTTCAGCAAGATTGTCTGTATCAGGAACCAATAAATCAATGTAGAGCGAATTTACAGCATCATCAGGCTTAGCAACTTTTAAAAATGAGGATTTTGAAGAAATCCCATCGGAAAGACACCTGGAATCAGCACCAGGAATATTTGCACCTTGCATAGCTGCCATTAGCTTTTCAGCTAAAGAACCATTTGTACTTAAAAAACCTTGTTCCATACCTTCTAAGACTTCTTCGCCAATCAAAATATTTCCTTGAATCGAATAGTTAGGTCCTGTGATGTGGTTAGCAAAATTTAAAGTGTTTGATCCTGTGAAGGAAGCAGTCTTTGCTTCATCATTATCATCGAGCATTGCTATTCCATATTGTCTATCTTGAACGCCTCCAAATTGACAATCATCGTTTGCTAATAGCCAGTCAAGCGTTTCTTCTGCATTAAAACCATCAACGATCATCTTTCTCATACCATTGATGCCATTCGTATTAGGAATACAAACTTGAGCTTGCGAATTTAAAGCTCCTAATCCTGGATATATGTTTGAGATGATTACTGCACCCCCACAACCCCCACAATCTGCACTTGTCAAACAAGTTGCTCCAGCTGTCCCGACTTGACCGGTATTTATGTCTACTGCAACAATCGAAAAGGTATGCTGGCTAAAAACATAGCTCGTGTAGGTAAGAAGAAATGGTATTAAAATTATCCGTAGAGCTTTCATCAAGATTTGTATTTTTTTTAATAACTAATTAATCTTCCTTCAACAATTCTGTCCACTTATCTCTAGCATCAGGAATTGCCCAAACTGAACCTGTATTTTCTATGCTGGTAAACATAGGCACCCAATCAGAAGGGCCTGCAGATTCTGTTAAGATTTCATATCTTCTTAATTTTAAAATTGGTTCTAAAGGGTTTATCATTACTGGACAGGCCTCTACACAGGCATTGCATGTAGTACAGGCATGAAGTTCTTCTTTTTGAATGTAATCAAATAAATTTTTTCCGTCTTCATAGTTTGATGAACTCAAAGTGGCACCTTCCTCTTTTTTTGTTGGTGATATAAATTCTATTTTTCCAGTGTCTAGATTTAAGCCTACTTCTTCTACCCTATCTCTAATATCCATCATAATTTTTCTTGGGGAAAGTTTTTTTCCTGTGATGTTAGCAGGACAAACTGAAGTACATCTACCACATTCTGTACAAGTATAAGCACCTAGAATATCTCTCCAACTTAAATCAAAAATATCTTTAGCCCCAAACTCAGGAATTTCTTCAGACATAGCCGTGTCATCGAAGGCTGCATTGGGATCCATCATGCTCTTAACTTCATTCATGATCTCAGGCATATTCGCCATCTGGCCTCGAGAAGAAAGTTTAGCCCAATAAGTATTTGGAAAAGCTAAAATTATATGCAAATGTTTAGAAATAGGCAAATAATTTAGAAAAGCAAAAACGACTAAGATGTGTCCCCACCAACCGACTCGTTCTAAAAGATGCAAAGTAGTTTCACTTTCAATTCCTCCAAACAGAAATGGGCCCATGAAGTCCGAAATCGCGAAATTAAAAGATCCAATTCCTTGAGCACCATGTGCATGAGATAAGCCTCTTTGATGAAGTACTTCATCTGTTCCATTCATGGTGAAGACAAAGATCAATAATAATATTTCGAGGTAAAGAATGATGTTACCATCTAATTTGGGCCATCCATTCATTTCCGGTTTATGGAAACGAGGAATTTTCAATAGATTCCTCCTTATTAGGAAGATCAGTGTTGCAACAAAAGCAAGAACCGAAAGAATCTCAATGATGGAAATTATAAAGGTGTAAAAACCTCCAAGGTAATTGTAGAAGAATCTATGTTGGCCAAAAATGCCATCAATAAAAATCTCTATTAATTCAATTTGCGTTAATAAAAATGCTGCGTAAATGAAAAAGTGAAAAATAGCAGGAATAAACCTTTTAAACATCTTTTTCTGTCCAAAAGCAATTAAGAAAGTATTTTTTATTCTTTGGCTGCTGTCTTGAATGAGAACCTCCTCTTTTCCTAGCAAAATGTTTCGCCGGATCTTCATGAATTTTTTTCCAGCGAAATAAAAGGCGCCAGCGGTAATCAGAATGAATATTATTGAAGCAAGCATGTATAGTTCTTAAACATCACTAAATATTGAATGATCAAATAAACAAAATTATTCGGTTTAAAAGGATAATTGTGATTAATCTTTTGTCAAAAGATCAATAAATAGTACAGTTCCTTTAGTTTGTTTTACAAAAAATCCGATTAAAAGTTCAGATACCATTTGCTTTTTATAAATTTGGTATATGCAGATTCTAAGCGATAAACAAATTGACCAAAAGATTAAAAGAATTGCCATTGAGATTATTGAGCATAATTTAGGTGAAAAAGAGATTATTCTAGCAGGAATAAATAACAATGGGATGCATTTTGCTCAGCTCCTAATGAATGAAATTCTTGAAATATCTGACATCTCAATTACCATTACCAGAATTATTCTCAATCCAGCTAAACCTGTAGACGAGGAAGTTATTTTAGAAATGCCTCTTGAAAATTTAGACAATAAAGTATTGATTGTCATTGACGATGTTGCAAATACAGGAAGAACAATTTTTTATGCTTTTAAGCCATTGTTAAATGCCCTATTGAAAAAAGTTGAGGTCGCTGTTTTGGTAGATAGAACTCATAAATCGTTTCCTATCAATGTTGATTATTATGGTCAAGCCTTAGCCACCACTTTACAACAACACATAGATGTAAAAATTAAGGGAAAATCGAAGGCTGTTTTTCTAGCATAAAAAAAGCCTCAGATGAAAGAGTTCATCTGAGGCTTTTTAATTATAAAATGGCGTTTATTTCCATTTCTTTTTGATAAACTTAAATTGTTCAGGAGAAAAGATATTTTTCATTCTTTTCACACTTCCTTTTTTAATTTTCTTAAGACCTTTTACATAATCTTTAGAACCTTCGCCCGATTTTTCAACCAAAGCACCGATCTTTTTCTGCTCTCTCATCAAGATAGATTTAAGTTCTTTGCCTTGCGTATCGGTCATTGGCATATTAGCCTTAGCAAGTAAAGAAGAGATTCTATCAACACCAGCCATACTAGCAGCTCTCAGTCCACCTTGTTTCATTTTTTCAGCTTTACCTTTTCCGCTATTAGGTCTATTTTCTTTCTTAGTACTTTTCTCTTTGCCTTTATTAGCATTAGCTTTTGCTTTCCCACTATTTACAGGTTTGTCATCTTCAACCTTTCTGTTTTTTGGAAGGTGTTCTTGACCTCTTGGTTCTTCCTTAACTTCTTCTACTTGCATTTCTACCTCATCTTCTACTTTCTTCATTTCCTTGGCTGGCTTAACACCTCCTGTTTTAGGTTGTGAAGTTGGTGCATCACCAATACTACCCTTACCTTTTCCTGGAGCTCCAACACCACCGCTTCTTGAGCCTCTAGCGTTCTGAACTTGCGTAAAAACATCGAATTGCTCAGCAGTCAAAATGCCTCTTACTTCTTTTTCTCCTTCAACTCTTATTTGCTTCATAGCAGCTCTATCAGGCTTCATAGCCTTACCTCTAGCAGCATTCATTTTTTTCATCGTAGAAGCTAAGCTTTCTTTTAACTTCATGTGTTGTGTATCTCTCAGTGGCATACCTGCATCGTTTAATGCTGTTGCAATCTTTTTCATTCTCATTTCAAGCTGTTTGCCTGCTTCATTTCCTTGTGCAGATGCACTAAAGCTTAAAAACATAGCTGAAACCATTAAAAACATTAATTTTTTCATTTGTTGAATATTTAATTTCAAATAATAACCTTTAGACTATATAATATTAGTAAAATCACAAATATAGATGTTAAGATGGTATTAAGGTGTTGCTGAGACCCATTCTTCGCCATTTTCGAAAATTTCTTTTTTCCAAATGGGCACTGTTTCTTTTAAAGCATCGATACAATACTCACAAGCCCTAAAGCCTTCTTTTCGATGAGGTGTACTCAGAGCAATGATAACGGCTATATCCCCAAGCAAAGTTATGCCTGTTCTGTGATGAAAAGCGAGCTTAGCAATTGGCCATTTTTCTTTTGCCTTTTCGGCAATTTTTTCCATTTCTTTAAGCGCCATTTTTTCATAAGCTTCAAATTCAAGCCTTAGTACTTTTTTGCCTTTAGATTGATTTCTGACCCTCCCTATAAAAACAGTGCTAGCTCCAGTACTTTCGTGGTTAACAAAATCGAGGCAATCTTGTGGATTTAAAGGCTGATCGGATATTTTTAGGTCAAACACTTCTTAGTTTTGGAATGAAATAAGCTAGTATTTTACAAAACTTATTTTGAATGAAATAAATTTGCGTTGTATAAATTTAGATTGCTTAGTGGCTTAACTGTGTATTTATTTATAAAAAGTTGTACAAAATATCATTTGCCGAAAGGCAAAAAATCTAACCACCTGAAACTGGAGGAATCAAGGCAACTTCATCATTTTCTTTCAAAACTTGACCAGGAATTGAATATTCGCTGTTTATTGCTAGTAAAATGGAATTCAATTTGCTAAAGTCTGGGTTCTTTGCTAGAAATTGAGCTTTTAGTTCATCTATCGTAAGTTTCGGTTTAACCTCCATTTCGAAATTGGCACTGCCTAAAATATCTTTTGCAACGCCAAAAGCAAGGATATTTATCTTCATATTGTCATTATTATCGCTTTTCCTAAACAAGATGCACTTTATATAGTTAAATGAAAGTGTAATTGTATAAATAAAAAGAGTTCACGAATAAGCAATTCGTATATTTGCAAACTATGAAAAATATCCGAAATTTTTGTGTAATAGCGCATATAGACCATGGGAAGAGTACTCTTTCTGACAGGTTATTGGAAGCAACCAAGACCATATCGGAAAGAGATATGCAGAATCAGGCGCTAGACAGTATGGACCTTGAAAGAGAAAGAGGGATAACCATAAAGAGTCATGCCATCCAGATGAACTATAAACATACTGATGGTCAAGATTATACGTTAAACCTAATTGACACACCTGGCCACGTAGATTTTTCTTATGAAGTATCTCGTTCTATTGCCGCATGTGAAGGTGCCTTGCTGATAGTAGATGCTTCGCAAGGCATACAAGCTCAAACGATTTCAAATTTATACTTAGCGATCGAGCATGATCTTGAAATAGTTGCTGTCATCAACAAAATTGACATGGAATCTGCAATGGTAG
>CALDYJ010000061.1 GCA_937941095.1 uncultured Saprospiraceae bacterium
CGTGGCAAACATAAATGGTCTAATGTACAAAGCAGATCCCGCTGATTTAGGAATCCATTCTTTTTCTAGGTCAACTAAAGTATGTACACCATTCATGAAAAGCTCCAACGGAATTTCGGGCATCATCATTCTTGCAGCTGAAGCATTTATTCTTTCGACATGCATTTCCGGTCTAAACAATACTGCTTCACCACTTGTGGTCAAAGAAGCTTTCATCCCTTCAAATATAGATTGTCCGTAATGAATGGCTAAATTTACAGGGCTAATTTCAATGTTTGAATAAGGTTTGATCTCAATGTTTGTCCATTCACCATTAATGTAATCAGCAACAAACATGTGATCTGAAAAAGTCTTTCCAAAAGGAATGGAATCAAAATCAATGTTAGCTAAATTAGAGGATTCATTTTTAGTGATTTGGATTTTATACATGCTTAATGGTTTAGTGGTTAAGAAGGAGCTTATTACTTACAAATATACAAGTTTTCTAAATTTAATTTTAATTTAAAGGTCTTTTAGGGACCATTTCGATATATTATTCTTTATTTTTTCATCAAACTGCTTCTTTATTTTGGAAAACCTTGATTTCAGATTTAAATTTATACCTCTAAAAGAGCCTAATTTGGCCACTTTAACGAAAAACAAAAGCAACCAAGCAAATGTACTAGTCGTCTTAAGAGACAATGACTACAATGAAGAAGAAGCAAAATTGTTGAAAAAGATCATCAATGCAACAGGAACTGATTTTGAAAAAGAAATCATCTTGTTAAAATTAAAAGACGAAGAATCGATCTATTTATTTGACGTTTTAACAAGTTTAAAAGTAAATCAAGTCATTGTTTTTGGCTTAAATTCGAATGCTTTAGGATTAAATTTAATACCTAAAAAGTATGAAATTTTTTCAGTTTCGGGCCAGAATGTATTACTTTCAGACAGTCTAAACGTCTTATTAAAGGACGAACAATCTAAAAAGTCGCTTTGGCAGAGCCTAAAAATATTCTTTCACATAGATGGAAATAAGTAATGTCAGAGCTCATTTTTGTTACCAGTAATCCTCATAAAGTTGAGGAAGTTAAGAAGATCATAGCTAATCAATATGTATTAAAAGGACTAAAGGATTTAAATTTTTCAGAAGAAATCCCTGAAACCTCTAATACAATACCAGGTAATGCTGTCCAAAAAGCCACTTTTATACACGATAGATTCAGGCAAAACTGTTTTGCTGAAGATACAGGCTTAGAAGTAGATTTTTTGAATGGTGCCCCCGGAGTCGATACCGCTATGTACGCTGGCCCCCAAAGAAACGCAAATGAAAACATGGAATTGTTGCTACACAATCTGAAAAATTCAGATCGAAGAGAAGCACAATTTAGAACAGTGATTGCCCTGTACCTAGAGAACCAACTACATTGTTTTGAAGGAATAGTCAAAGGAAAAATTGCCAAGAAAAAAACTGGCAATGGAGGATTTGGCTATGATCCGATTTTTATTCCAAATGGATATAATCTATCCTTTGCAGAATTAGATTCGGAAATAAAAAACAAGATTAGTCATCGAGGACGAGCAGTAAATAAATTATTAGCGTTTCTAAGCAATTATAATTGGACAAAAAACAATTAGAACTAAACTTACTAAAAGGTTGTCTTGAGGGCTTACCTCAAGCACAGGAAGCTTTTTATGAGCATTTTGCTCCTAAGATGTTTGCAATCTGCTTGAGGTATGCTTCGGGCTACCATATTGCAGAAGACCTTTTACAAGAAGGATTTATAAAAGTTTTTAGGAACTTGTACAAATACAGAGGCGATGGTTCTTTTGAAGGGTGGGTAAGAAGAATATTTGTCAACACCGCTATAGAAAATTATAGAAAGGCTAATAATTCATATCGTTTTCTTGAATTAGAAACGATACACCACATTCCTACTAACGAAAACATCATTTGCCAATTAAAAGCTAATGATTTGTTGAATCTTGTACAAAAATTACCAGATGGGTATAGATTGGTTTTTAACCTCTATTGCATCGAAGGTTTAAGTCATAAAGAAATTGCTAGCAAGCTAAAAATCAGCACTGGTACTTCTAAATCACAATTGGCAAGATCCAGGGTTTATTTAAAAAAATTAATTGAAGAGCAGACCGCAAATGAAGAAAACAACATCAGAAGAATTGGATCAATTATTCCAGAATTCTCTACATAACTTAGAAGTTAATCCAAGAGAAGAAAACTGGAACAAAATAAATGATCAGCTCAAACATTTTGGAGCAGACAATATAATCAAAAGCAAACTTGAGGAAATCGAACTAAAACCTAATCATCTTCAGAAAACAGCTATCCTCAAAAAGATCAACACTAAACTCGTCTTAGACCGTTACTTAAAAATAGCTGCAGGATTATTTGTTTTGATTGGCATTTTTTATTTTTCAAACCCACCTCAACAAGAAAATATTGCCTTAGTTGATAACTTGGATTATGTATTTGATGATGAAGAGGTCATTGGTTACGCAGTATGTAAAGATCCTATCTTAGTATCTTTAGACCTAAACAAAGCGAAAGTTACAACCATCAAAAAGAAGAAGAGAAAAAAGAAATCGTCGATAAAATCTAAACAACTTTTAGATTACATTTTAGAGGAAGATGAAAACGTAGAAGGAAGCTTAGATCCTGATATTCTTGCTAGTATATTAGCTCCTGCCAGTGCTTTACCATTTGAAAACATGACTGTTTCTAATGAAGATTATAACAGCATTTATTATGGTGATCGAGTAAAAGAAATGTATCCACTACCAGAAATTGAAATTTTAATTTCTATTCCCTTACAAATTTTAGAAGATCATGAAATCGCTGATTTATTAGCGCATTAATTTAAGAATTAAAAAAAAAAACAGGTTTACTAAACTTCGGAAGTTTAGTAAACCTAATGAGAAAATTCCCAATAGCCGTTTATTAAACGTATACTTACGTATAATTACGTTTATTTATTTAATTTTATTTATCAACTAGAATTTCAAACTCAACCCTTCTGTTTAATCTTCTTCCATCATCACTACTATTTTCTGCAACGGGCTTATCTTCTCCATATCCAATATAACTCAACCTGTCTTTAGGAATTCCTTTATTTACTAAATATTCAACACATGCTTTAGCCCTCTTTTCTGAAAGTACTTGGTTGCTCTTAGATCTTCCTACATTATCTGTATGTCCAGATATTCTTAACTTATAATAAGGATGATCTAATAGGATCACTAATACTTGATCTAATGCACCAAAAGATTCTTCTATAAAGTCATCTGTGCCTGTTCTAAATAAAACATTTTGAACAGCATAATTCAAGACGGATTTAACTTCATTTGAAACAGTTGGACAACCACTATTAGAAGGAGGCCCTGCAATTGTTGGACAGCCATCTTTATTGTCTAAAACTCCATCTCCATCTGAATCTGGGCAACCAAATTCACCTGCCTTATTTGGACATGGATCTTTATAATCAGCCATTCCATCATTATCACTATCAGGACAACCATTTGCAGTCCCTGAAAGGTCTGGACATTCATCTTTAGAGTCATCTATTCCATCTCCATCGCTGTCTAAGATCTCTGGACATCCCTTCTTATCCGCCACACCAAATTTTTCTGGACATTCATCATCTTTATCCGCAATACCATCTTCATCCGCATCTGGGCAACCATTTACAGTTCCCGCTAGTTCTGGACACTCGTCATTTGTATCTGAAACACCATCCATATCTGCGTCTGGGCAGCCTACTGCTTCTTTAGTACCTACTTCCTCAGGACATTCATCAACATCGTCACCAATCCCGTCTTTGTCTGTATCTGGGCAACCACTAAAGGCAGCGACTCCAGCTACATCTTTACACTTATCTTTTACATCAGGAATTCCATCATTATCACTATCCGCCAGCATTTCTTCTATTTCCTTTTCTTCTGGATCCGGTTTTCCTAATAAAAATGCTAGTCCCACCCCATATTGAAGGTTGTCTCTTTGCAGATCTCCTTCCATTCCAATTCTATATTCGGCTTGAGCTGTGAAATACCCCCAATTCCCAACTTTAAAATTAAATCCCAATCCGACAGGAAATTGAGTATACATGTCTTCATCTCTTTCCATTACTGCTCCTACACCTCCAAAAACATATGGACTTACAAAGGTTTCTCTTTTTAGAAATCTCGCTTCAAGCGTGGCATCAAAAGATGCAAAAGTTCTTTTATTATCAAATGATTCTTCAGGAACAGAAATTAAGCCTGCTTTGAATGGAACTCTTATTCCTAAGTAATTAGTAAAATACCTGTGGTAAGCGAATTCTAGCCCATTAGTAATCTGATCAAATCCAAAGTCTTGATCTTCCATTGGAGATTTATGGTCTATGAATAGTACGTGGCCAGAAAAACCATTTGGTCGTGTCAATCCTTGAGAAAAAGAAGCTTGACATATACAGATAAAAGCTAATGCTAAAAAGATCTGTTTAAAGGGTCCCATATTTAGAAATTTTAGTGAAGTTTTTTGCTAATGCATTAAATTAAAGTTTAATACGGCTTCGCATGTTTAGAGAGTAAAACTTTCTTGCTTTGCTAACAATGGGGGTAAGTATCAGTATATCAATGATTTATAAATAAATCAGCTGCTAAACTGCATATAATTTAAAGAAATTTTACGTAAAAAGCGAAAGCTTTACTTAACTGTATGGTATTCCTTGCCACACTTTTTGGGTGAAGTGTTTACAACCTTATCTGCTTCAGATACGATAAAGTATTTTTTGATTTTAGATTTCTCAATTTCGAAGGTATATTCTCCATCTCCGGCGGTGCGATCTCCATCTTCACCATCATCTTTCATCAACTTTTTATTGGTCATACCAAGATCACCAGCTTTATAAAAGATGTAGACTTTTTCTGCTGAGCTAATTCTAACAGTAATTTTTGTTAGATCTTCACTAGTGCTACTTTGTGGAGGGTTAATGTGAGGGCCTGTTTTAGCCAACAAAGGATGAGATCTTAATTTCTGAGCCCTACCATCCATCAATTCATAAATCCCTACCATGTTAACTTTACCAGCTTTTGTTGTTTTGCTTAAGTTGGCCTTAAAGTCCTCATAAGGATAAAATTTATTCTCATCTGACTTTACGTAATAATCAATCTGGCGTTGTAGAGCTTCTGCCCTGCTCTTATATTTACTGCTCGTAAAATAATCTTCTAAAATGGTTTTAACATGGTGCACATAAAGCTTCCGATATAAGCTGTTAGATAAAACCGATTGTATTAATGGACGATTGGTGTTTTTATAATGCAAAAACATACTCATCTGTTGCATCTTTTCAGTGGACAATGGAACTTGTGAAGAGCCATCATATCGAAAGCCTCCAAAGGCCATGTTGAGGTCCCATATCAATGGGTGAAAAATCCCCAAGCTGTCTTTATACATGTAGTAATTATGGCTTAATTTACCCGAATAACTATCAAGATTTACCAAGACATTGTTAAAGGCTAACATCCAAAGTGTTTCATTTACGTCCAAGTATTCATGGATTTTATTGCTCTCATTTTCAAGAACATTCGTGAGGGCTATAATGTCCTTCCATCCATCATCCGATTTTAGCTCATAATTTGGATAATAGCAAACTGAATCTTTTCCTTGATATTGGAGGGATGAATATTCGCCAGTATCACAATTCTTTCCTTTTGTCCCTTTTCCCGTTTTGGCAAAATCTGATGGATCACATTTGATAAAAATGCCGTCCTTCTCTCCAAAATTTGCCATTAAAAACTTACTATCGATGGATTCAACATTATTATAAAGCCCCATGTAAACATCGTTTACATAGAGTCGAGCATAATTACACCTTGGGGCAGCTGTGTACTCTCTCGCAATCTCGTAAGCTAAGGCTTCTCGAATGAAACTTGGATCCCTAAATACATTTGAAAGTTTAATCGAACCTACTCCATCTGGTAGTTTTTGTTTTTTATCAACGTAGTTGATTTTAATGTTAAACGGAAGTTTTGGAGAACCTGATTTTTTGACTGAATAATAAGAACTGTTTCCTTTATAACGAACACCTACGCTGTCATAGGTGACGCCGTCTAACTTCAGCTTACCTATCAATCGCTCTTTGTTCCCAACAAATTTTAATGAATCTAGCACATCAGCCCAGTTTTCTTCTTCGAATTCTAGCTTAATGTCCTTGACAACATTCAGATTATAAATATCTTGTGCAAGTGAAGAGTTTATTAAAATCAACATGCAAAAGATTGCAAGTGATAAACGAAAAGCGGTTTTAAACATTCCTTGTTTTGTCTTTCTTAATCTATCTAACTCTTTTACACTCGGATTTATTATTTATTCAATACATCCAGGTCAGCTGTATTGCTTTCAAACATATAATTCTTCGGCTCGTGAGTGATGGACTTTGCATTTTGAGCAACTATATAGAACTCAAGTTTTTTAATGTTATCTGGAGGACTTATACTGATGCCATAAATGTTGTCTCCTGATTTTCCATCTACACTTTTACCATCATCTTTCATTGTAGCCACTTTGTAAATAGTTTCTCCTTCGTACTTGTAGAAAATCTCTACTTTTTTAGGAAACCTTTCAACATTACAAGATATGTTGAAACTCTTAATATCGTCCTTATCCATCTTTTCTCTTTTTGCAACATTCACTTCAGAAATGCTCACTGGAACGACAGATAATTTTGAATTTTTCTTTAAGAATGAAGCTCTTGATTTCATCAATTCCACCAAACCCGGAATCTTTGATCTTTTACCAATTGTCGTCGTCAAGCTTTTCTCATACTGGTCACTTTTATAAAACTTGTTCTTGTCTTCATAAAATGGAACATTAATTAATCTTTGAAGTTCTTTTGCCCTTTCTAAGTATTGTCCATCAACAAAATGATCATACAAGATTGTTCTTAGGTGTGCTAGGTAAAGTTTTTCGTAATCAGGATTGCTTAATAAATTACTGATTAATGGTTTAGTGTTATTTTCTACATGTAATAAAGGGTCCATGGTTTGTAGACCTTTTAAATCTAAATCAGAACCAGCGCCTGTATTTTTAAAACTTCCAAAAGCTAAATTCAAATCCCAGATAATCGGGTTGAATTGACCATTATCATCTTTATACAAATAGTAATTCTGACTATTCTGACCTGAATAACTACTTAAATTTACCAGTGCATTGTTAAAAGCTAGCATCCAAAGTGTGCGATCAATGTTTAGGACTTGACTTATCTTTTTAGGTTCTTTGTTTAATATTCTGGTCAATTCCATTAAGTCGTCCCAACCATATTCTGATTTGATTTCATAATTAGGAAAATAACATTCTGCATCTTCTTCATATTCTAATGAAGAGAAGATCTTATTCTTGCATCCCGCTTCAGATTTTCTACTAATATCAGGTGAACATTTGAAGAATGCATTATCACTCGAACCAAATTGCTTTTCTAAGAATTCGTCACTAATGGCTTCAACATTTATAAATAAGCCATAGTAACTTCCATTGACATAGACTTTGGTATAGTTGGCTTTTGGAGCAGGCATATAATTCCGAGCTATTTCATAACCTAATACTTCTCTCACCATACTCGGGTCTCTCAAAGCATTCGATAACTTGATGGTTTTATAGCCTTGGTGGTTTTGATCTTTGCTGATGTAATTCAGTTTGATATGAAGTGAATTTCTCTTGCCACCAGTTTTAAAAGACCTCGATCCACGGTAACGCACACCAACATTGTTGTAAGATTTACCATTGATGTTTGCTTTTCCAATAAGTAAATCATTCCCGTATATGCGCAATGAATCCATTTCTTCAGCCCAATTGGACTTTTTAAACTCTAATCTAATCTCACTCACAGTATCAGCATCATAAAAATCTGCTTCTATTTGCGCACTAAGTGGAGTAATCAGTAAAATTGACAAGAGCGTCAATAAGCCTATTAGGTTTTTCATGTACAGTTTTTTTTACAAAAATACTTAAGGCTTAACTATTTCCAGCCTTATTGCAATAATAACAAAATAACTGCAATCCTTATTCGTAAAATCTTAATAATTTGGAGTAAATCTAAGCAAACAGCTGCTTTAGGTGGAGAAAGATGTTAAATCCCATGACTGCAATTAAGGCAATGGATAGAATTCTCAATATTTGCTTGTTTTTTTGAATGAATCCATTAGAATCCGCCTGCCCGACAAAACCTCTACAAAGCATATAGACATAAATTGCTGCAAACAAAAAGAGAAATTCAAACAGTAATCCTAAATATTCCATTATGATAAAACTTCAAAAAATCCAGTATTTCGGTTCTTCCTAACATTATCCCAATAAAAAATTCTTCCATTCATTGAGATGTATACCCCTGTCGGTAAGGTTTGTACAAATGCTAAAGTAGATCCTAAATTAAAAAATCCATCTGAAGAAGATCCAAAAGCATAAGGAATCATTGCACCAGTCAGCACGATTGTTTTGCCTTGTATATTAGAAGAAGCCAATAATTCTGCTGTCTTAACCATAGTATCAGTACCATGAGTGATGATGATTTTATTAGCTGTTGACTTCTTACAATTTAGTTGAATGATGGCTCTATCTTCATCAGTCATTTCTAAACTATCTACCATCATCAATGTTTTGACATCAATATCTAGCGTACATCTTCCTAGGTTAAACATATCCTTTAAATGAGTATCCTTAAAGAATAATTCACCTGTGATAAAGTTGTATTCTTTATCAAAAGTGCCTCCTGTCACAAAAACTTGAATCATTGTTAAAAATTGAATTTACCTTGCAAAACTCCTGAGTATCTAAGATACCATATCCCAACAAGAAAAAGAATGAATAGTAAAATAAGAAAGCCAATTTTAAAATATGACAATGGTTTTTGTCCATTGACTCTCCCTGTTTGGCCATTTATTAAAAACCTAAACACCTTTCCCTGATAAGTGTAGGAACATATCCACATTGGTAAGACAATGTGTTTATAGGTTTGTGCAAATTTTTGTGAAGTAACATGCAAATTACGTTGAGTATCTCCTCCTAATTGGGCGGAACACATGTTTCGCAACCTGTGCTCAATAATCTGTTCTGCTTTTTGATAGCCTTCATCGATTTCTACTTGATAGACTTCTGCTTCCCACCCCATAATCAGTCTAGGATCATAGTTGACTACTTCTTCTAAACGGTATGGCTGTACTTTTTCTATTTCTGCTTGCTCTAATTCGCCAGAAGCAACTACCAGAACATCATCAAAAAAATGTTTTATGTGACCAGATTTATTTCGCCAATTAATTTGAGGAACTCTCTGGCCTCGTAAGCTGCCTCGTCTATTCGGCATTCCGACATTTTGTGCATTATAATATCCAGCATCTCCTGACCAATTTGAACTCGTCTGCGCATCATAAGTCCAAAAAGGTATGTAAACACCGTGGAGGTCTTCTAAAGCAGCTAATTTTTTCAGCTTATTCGGATGAAAAGCTCCTTGTTTGATCCATCTATTAAATTTTTTGTTTGCTTCTTCTCGAGAAACATAAAATGGAATAATTCCTATAGGCTTTATAAATTGATGCTTGTGTGCATCTAAATTAACATTCTTGGAGCCACAAAAACCACAGTTGACTTTTAAACGATCAGATTCAACCATGAACTGTGCACCGCAGTTTCCGCAATCAAATACCTTTTTTCCGGAATCTTCAGGAATGAACTGCTCAACGTCTTGAATTGCTGATTTTAATTCTTTCTCTTGGACCTTATCATTAGCTGCAGTGATTTCCTCATCATAACCGCAATGTTGGCAATTGATCTTTTTCTTCTCAGCACTATATTGCAAATGATTGCCACAGGATGGGCAAGGTAGATGCAAGGCATTAACGCTGTTTTCAGATTCGATGTATTCCCTCATTTAGTTCTAGAGTCTAGCCAATAATTCTTTCTTTTTGGCTTCAAATTCTTTTGCGGTAAGAATCCCTTCTTTTTTTAATGCTCCCAATTCTTTTAGGGTTTTCATTATTTCTTCTTTGGTCTGAGTTGGCGGTGGTTGATTTTGTCCTTGTTGGTTCATCATCATGTTAGCCATACCAAAGCCCATGCCCATACCAATTCCTTCACCTGCTCCTCCTCCTGGATTTTCTGCAGCTTTTTCAATGGCATTGGCCTGTTGGAATTGTTGAAATTTATTTAAATCATCAACCATATTCATGTTGGTCATCTTGTCGTAAAACTCCAACACTTCTTTTGGTAAAGTGGTGCTCGCTATTTGGAATTTAACAAGCTCGATGCCAAATGGATCAAATTCTTTTTGAAGAATTGGAACCATTTTAGCTCCAATTTCAGAATAGTTGGCTGCCATGTCAATGACTGAAACGCCAGCTTCCGCAATGGCTTCAGAAAAATGTTGAACCACAATCTCTCTTAGAGAATTTTCTAAGGCTTGAATTTTTATTTGCTTATTTGTTCCTGCGTATTGTTTGATAAATTTAATGGGATCTGAAATTTTCACAAAGTAAGTCCCATGTGCTTTTATTCGAACTTGCTTAAATTCTGGATCTCTTAAAATTATAGGATTAGGAGTCCCCCATTTTAAATTTGTGAACGTTTTTGTACTTAAAAAGTAGACGTCACAAAGGAATGGAGATTTGAAGCCTTTGTCCCAACTTCTTAAAGTAGTCAATAAAGGCATATTTGCCGTAATGAGCTCATGCCTGCCTGCATCATAAACATCTGCAATTTGGCCTTCATCCATAAAAATCGCTTTTTGCGATTCCCTAACAGTCAATTGAGCTTCGTATTTTATGTTTTTATCTGCATCAGGAAACTTCCATAATACAGTGTCATTATCGTTTTCTACCCAATCAATTACCTCTATGAATTCTCCTTTTATAAAATCAAATAATCCCATCTTTTTTTCTTTTTTAATGTAAGCTTTAGAACTTCAATTTAAACGTTATTTAAGCACCCAAAGTTATGGCTTAAAAAAATATGCTGTTCATAAACTGCTTGTTAATTTAATATTATAATTTTTTTTAATATTTTTATGCTCTTAAAATCGAGTACCAACGCAATGAATCGATTCTTATCGAATATTTATTTTTTGTTTTTTTTCTTTGCTGCCAATGCAAATACGGCAATTACACCTTATTTTCATCAAGTTCCTGCTAAAAAAGGGGATTCAATTTACAAATTACTTCAACGGTATTACCTAGCCGATTATGAATGTAATTTTGATAAATTCTTTAAACTCAACAACTTAAAGCCAGAAGATTTTATCATCGCAGGGAAAAAGTATCAAATTCCAGTTTTTATCTATGATTATGACGGTAAATCTATAAAATCGACACTTAATAGCGATGATTGGGAATTGGCCCACAGGGTTAAACAATACAATGATTTTATTTTAAAAGATGACTTAAGAAAGAAAACCATAATTGATAGCAAAATTCTTTGGGTCCCCTATCATGAATTAAACTGCACTAACAAAAAGATAGAATTGGTTTATACCGAAGCAAATATTAAAGACCTTCCAAAAGATAAACTCACAGTAGGTACCAAGATCAAAAATGAAACTAAAGCCGAGGTCAAAATTGCTAGTGCACCAATTTTTCAAGAAAAAGGTTCCGGAAAAAGTAGGCATTACCTCATATTCGGTGAAAAATATGCATATACACCCCTAATAGATAATAAATTAAGAGGAAAGATTTTTTACATCGTAAGTGGGCATGGAGGTCCAGACCCAGGAGCCATGGGGCAGCGTGCAGGACATACTTTATGCGAAGATGAATATGCTTACGATGTAGCCTTGAGACTGACAAGAAATTTAATTAGCCATGGGGCAATTGCTTATATGATCACTAGAGATGATGATGATGGTATTCGTGAAGGTTCTTATTTGGAATGTGATGCAGATGAGAGGTATTGGGGATCTGATAAAGCTATGTCTTTAGCTCAAAAGATAAGATTAAGAGGTCGATCCGGTACTGTCAATAGATTGTATGAAAAGCATAAAAAACAAGGCTCAAAAAACCAATACCTTGTTGCTATTCACATAGATTCAAGAGGGACAAAATCACAAACTGATCTCTTCTTTTATCACTATCCTAACAGCAGTGAAGGAAAAAAATTGGCTAAAACCCTTCAAAAAACCATTCGTGATAAATATAAGATTCATAATCCAAAAAGGAATTATGATGGCACTGTGACTGGTCGAAATTTGCACATGTTGAGGGAGACCAATTCAACCAATGTTTACATCGAACTTGGAAACATAAAAAACCCATTTGATCAAAAACGATTTGTGCTAGAGAGCAATAGACAAGCAGTTGCAGATTGGTTAAGCGAAGGTTTTTTAGAATTCGTAAAATAGCTAACTCTTAATTTAAAACGAATCCAACTTACCTGATTTCATTTTCATCCAATTTAGGATGCAATACTTTTAAAGGCGTCAGCGCTGAATCTGATAAAGGCCAAGTAGTAAATTCTTTATCAAAAACTTGAAACCTATCTTCTTCTCTAATGAGTAAATCAAAGAGCTTCCAATAACCGTCTACATCTAAAGTATTTGTTTCAGCTATTCTTAGTGCTTTTTTTGAGGTATAGTTTCTAATGCCGCAATCAAAGTCCTCATCCAAGCAATAACATTCATTATGCCCTGCAGAAATTTTATACTCTTTCGTTTTTGAAGGTTCTTGCATCAGATAAGCGCGATTCTTAGTTTGCTTAGCCGTATTATAAACGAGTTTTGCAAAAGAATCTCCTACCGTAAGGTCATTTTTATTCACAACAATAAGAAGATTTATGTCTTCTTTTAAACCTTCATAAGAATCTAATCGTCCACCTTTAAACGGACCTGATCCTGGAGCACAGAGTAACATGTTTTTTGCTGATGGAATTTCATATTCTTCATAATTGATGGCCATGTTAGAAGAGATTACTCCTCCATAAGAATGAACTACATAATCTAATGTTTGCCACAATTCCTTTTTAAAACCAAGACTTTCTAATTCAGTTATTGCATTTTGTAAGCCTTTAACGGCATTCTTTACAAATTTTTCAGTCTTTGGAATGTATAAGGTTTTTTGATACCTAGGATAAATAACGATGTGCCCCTGCTTGGTCAAGTGTTTAATCCAAGCTCCATAGATCAATGGATTATAACCTCCATAACCATGAATAAATACAATTACTTTTTTGGTCTTTTCTTGCTCCACATCAGGTAAAAAGGTCCAATAGCCAGTCTGCTTTTTTGAATGATCCAGCACTTTAACCTGCTTCGTTATGTATTGAACATCTGTTTGAAAGGCCTCTGTTACTTGAACATTGGAATCACCCTGTGCTGAATTAAGCAAAGGTGTCATACAGAACAGTATTGTAAAAAGTAGAGAGCAAAGATTAAAATGCATAAACAAACCTATAATTTTATTTCCAGTATAACGAGCATTCAATGGAAATGGATATATCATTCCTGAACTTTGATCTATATTTAATGTTCTTTTAAAACTATTTAGCGATACCTTTTATTTATCTTCAAACATAGTTCATTAATTAGTCTTAGAACTTAACACAAGAATATGACAAAACCAGTAGGCGTGATTGGTGCAGGAAGTTTTGGGACAGCCATAGCAAAGATCCTGGCTCATAACAATAAAGTTTTTATTTACTCAAGAAAAGAAGCTGTTGTAAACAGCATAAACAATGAACACAAACTAGGTGACATCATCTTGAACGAAAATATAGTAGGTACTAATTCGCTTGAAGAAATTGCCACCTTTTGTGAAATGATTTTTCCCATTGTACCTTCTGAGCATTTTAGGTCAATGAGTAAAACCTTAGGGAAATTTATTAAACCCTATCATCTAATCATACATGGCACAAAAGGACTAGATGTAACGGAATACGATTTAGACAAAGACGCACATCCTCTAAAGAGAAACAATGTGCATACGATGAGTGAGATCATTATTCAAGAAACATCAACTTTTAGGGTGGGTTGTTTATCAGGACCTAATTTGGCGAAAGAGATCCATGCAGGAAAGCCGACAGCCACTGTGATCGCAAGTAGATTTGATGAAGTAATTGAATCTGCTAAAAAAGTACTCGACACTAAATCCTTTACTGTTTTTGGAACTAATGATGTCTTGGGTGCAGAAATGGCGGGCGCTTTTAAAAATGCAATCGCCATCGGATCAGGTATTTTAGGTGGTTTGGATTTGGGTAAAAATATTCAATCTATTTTAATAACCCGTGGTATACGAGAAATGATCTTTTTATCTAAAGCTATGGGTGGAGATATAAAAACATTTTTTGGTACAGCTGGAATAGGAGATCTAGTAGCGACTGCTACAAGTATGGATAGTAGAAACTACACTTTTGGAACTCGAATTGGCAGAGGCGAAACAACTTCAGAAATTAAAAAAGACATGACAGAATTAGCAGAAGGAGTAAGGACTGTGAAGATCATGAAATTATTAGCTGATCATTACAAGCTAAGATTGCCCATCATTAAAATGATCCATTCAGTCATCTTTGAAGATTTTAAAGCGGAGCGGGCGGTCACTTATTTAATGAAATATCCTTACGGGGTGGATGTTGATTTTATGTAGTTTAGGTCATTTGTCTTTCGTTGACCATCTTATGACTTATTAGTAAGAAGGAAGCATCAACTAATAACCAATATTCAACAACTATGTAGTAAAAAAGGCTACAAGAAATCCGATCAAAATACTGATCAATTTTCCCCAACTAAATTTGTGATGATGCATGTCTTCATTCTCAAACAAAATTACAGTAGCGATGTGCAAGAAAGAACCTACAACTACGGCTAGAAGTATATTTAATATGCTTTCGCTTAATGGCATCAAAGAACCAACAAATGCTCCTATTGGAGAAGAAAAAGCAAATAAAGCCAAGGCTAGTAGTGAGATGCTCTTTTTCAATTTAGATTGAATGATAAATAAAGTTAATGCGAAAGCAGCTGGAACCTTATGTAAAACTATCCCAAATAATAAGACCGAACCAGAATGGTTATGACCTGCATGCAAATTAGCATATGAATCTAATGGTAATCCTTCAATAAAAGAATGAATACATAATCCAAATAATATTTGTATCAAATAAGAATTGGCATTATGCTCGTGTGCATGAATATGTCCATGCTCTAAGCCTCCGGAAAAAAACTCCAGCACAAGCTGTATGATAAAACCCACCAAAATCCAAATGCCTATTTGATGATTGTCTCCTTTAAAGATTCCTGGTAGTAAATGCAAAACTGTAATACCTAGCAAAAATGCCCCACTAAATGCCAAGGACAAAACAAAATACTTTTGATTCACTCCTCTTACAGCATAAGCTACTCCTGCTCCTATCAGAACAGCCAGTAATAATAAAAAGTAGCTAAGTATCTCCATTTATGCTAATTGATTGATTGGTTCTTTATTCGATAAGCCCCAATATTTGTTAAATGTTCTTCCAAGTAAATATCCTATGAATGCACCTATAAATCCGCCCATGATGACATCAAATGGAAAATGTACTCCGACATAAACTTGTCCATAAGATATGGAAGCTGCCCATAATAGGAAGATGTATTTTGTGTAAGGAAAAAGAAAACCTATGCTTAGAATAAAAAATGTGGCTAAGGCAAAATGATTTGTGGCATGTGACGATGTGAATGAAAAACCGCCACCACACTTTACCAAAACTCTAGCATCTTCTACCAAATTGGCTTGTCTGCAAGGACGATCTCTTTTAACTGTTTTTTTAATTAGCCTACTACTAATTGTATCTGAGATCCCAATGGTCAATAAAGCCATCAAAAAAAAGGGCACCAATTTTTTAGGAAAATTAAAGCCGACTAAAGCTAATAGAAAAACATAGAATGGAATCCAAAAAACCTTATTTCTCCAAATAGGCATTATAACATCAAAAAAACCATTTGACCACTGATTATTAAAAAGATTAAAAAGATATTCGTCTATTGCTATGATCTCTGCCATTAATTGGGCAAATTTTGGATTTTAACAAATATAGGAAGAAATCAATTCTTACCTTGCACGAATAAAATTTACAAGCCCTTATTTTTCATAATAATGATAAAACTTAAAATTTGTATCTAATAAAATCAATTTCAGGAATTCGTGGTGTAATAGGAGGCGTGCAAGGCCAAAACCTGACCCCATTAGATATCGTTGAATGTGCTGCAGCTTATGGCCAATGGGTGATAGCTAATAAGCAGGTTAATAAAGTGGTGATCGGTAGAGATGCTAGAATTTCAGGCAAAATGGTCTCTCAATTAGTGGCTAATACCCTGACTATGATGGGTATAAATGTTGTAGATTTAGGTCTCTCTACAACACCTACCGTAGAAATTGCCGTACCAGAAGAAAATGCAGGTGGTGGCATTATTTTGACCGCAAGTCATAATCCAAAAAATTGGAACGCTTTAAAGTTCTTAAATCAGAAAGGAGAGTTTATATCAGCACAAGATGGTGCTGATATTTTAAAATTTATAAAAGACAAATCTTATCAATTTGTTGATGTAGATCATTTAGGTACTTATGTGAAAAACAATACCTACATTGAAAAACATGTGGATAAAATCATCCGCCTCCCATTGGTAAAACAAGATTTGATTAGGAGGAAAAAATTCAACATTGTTGTAGACTGCATCAACTCTACAGGCGCAAAGTCAATTCCTCCCTTATTAAAAAGTCTAGCTTGTGATTATACCTTAATTAACAAGGAGATGAATGGTCAATTTGCACATAATCCTGAGCCACTGCCAGCACATTTAACTCAACTTATCGAAGCAGTAAAAGAACATAAAGCGGATCTAGGAGTTATCGTGGATCCAGATGTCGATAGATTGGCTTTTGTATGCGAAGATGGAAGCATGTTTGGAGAAGAATACACCTTGGTAGCCATTGCAGATTACATTCTACAACACGACCCAGGTAATGCAGTTTCCAATCTTTCATCAACGAGAGGATTGAGTGATGTTTGCAATAAGCATGGCGTTAAATACAGCCCTTCAGCGGTAGGTGAAGTTAATGTGGTAGAGATGATGAAAAAGAATGATGCGAAAATCGGTGGAGAAGGAAATGGAGGCATAATTTATCCTGCTTTACATTATGGCAGAGATGCTTTGGTAGGAATAGCTTTATTTCTATCTTTCCTATCTGAAAGTGGGTTAACAGCTAGTAAATTGAGAAAAAAGTACCCTTTTTATCAAATGTCGAAGCAAAAAATCCAATTAACTCCAGAAATGGATGTTGAAGCTATTCTTGAGCATGTTAAAAATAGCTTTTCAGATGAAAAAATAAACACGGTTGATGGAGTGAAAATTGACTTTAAAGAAGGATGGGTGCATCTTAGGAAGTCTAATACAGAACCCATTATAAGGCTCTATGCTGAAGCCAGCGACCAGAAAACTATTGACAAATTAACAAACAAAATCAAAGACAGTTTATCGACCATTCTTGGTAAAACTTCTTGATTTATTAAAACGGTAAATGGTGAAAAGAATTTATCTTGACAATGCTGCAACAACTCAAGTTTGTGAAGAAGTTGTAGAAGTAATGGCAAACACTTTAAGAGATGTTTTTGGTAACCCTTCTTCGATCCATGCAGATGGTAGAAAAGCAAGAACGGTCATCGAAAACGCCAGGAAGACAATTGCAAATTATTTGCATTGTTCAATTGGTGAAATATTTTTCACTTCAGGGGGGACAGAGTCTAATAACACTGCATTAAGATGTTCTGTAAGGGATTTAGGTGTAAAGCGAATCATCACTTCTGAAATAGAACACCACTGCATTTTACATACCGTCGAAAGTCTAAAAGCTGAACAAGACATTAAAGTGGAAATGGTAGGCCTCCAAAAAAATGGGCTCACTGATTATGGCCACCTAAAAGCACTTTTAGAAAATAGCAAAGAAAAAACTTTAGTGAGCATCATGCATTCCAATAATGAACTTGGAATACTAAATGATATTGAAAAAATTGCAAGCATGTGTGAAGAAGCTGGTGCATTTTTCCACACAGATACGGTTCAAACCATTGGTTACCGTAAATTCGATTTGACTAAAACAAGAATTAATTTCTTATCAGGATCAGCACATAAATTTTATGGCCCTAAAGGTGTAGGT
>CALDYJ010000062.1 GCA_937941095.1 uncultured Saprospiraceae bacterium
ATAAACACCTGCAATACCAAGGTAAGCATCATAATGCACTTGGGGACTTGTCGTTAGTTCAATAAGCTTCTCATAACTTAAAATTGCTATTTCATTTTTACCCGTTCCATTATAGATGGATGCCAGTTCCATCATAGCCTCTGCAATTAATGTTGTATCGTTAAGCAGTTTAGCAAAATGCAAAGAAGAGTCTGCATAAGTAGTTTGGCTTTCTTGAATATATGATTTGCTTAGATAAAATTTAGCTTTATCCTCTTTTGAGCCTTGAGTTAAAACGTAGTCATTCGTTAGGCTAATTAATTTTTCAATTTTTGATTGATCAAAATTTTTTAAAGAATTTAGGCTGTCTAAAATTTCAGAAACAGCTAAGCTTTCATACCTACCCTTTTCAATAGAATTCCAAAAATTATTTTGAGCTGTACACGTCAAGGAAGTAAATAGAAATAGAAACAAGGTCTGTATAAAAGTAATTAAAATCCTACAATGCATTACTGATCTAGTTTAAATTGACTAAAATGTGAGATTTGTATTGTGTTTAGATGCTCAGCTTGCTATGCAAGGTAACATTATTGCAAGAATTAAAACAATACTTAATTAGTTGTGTTACTTATCGTTTTTTAAAAAATCAACAATCAAGCCTGCGTATTCCTTTCCCCCAATGGTCCTTGCAGCCATCAGATGACCTCCATCGTGTGCAATAATTTTTCTATTCGCAGATGCTTCCGCAAATGTTTTACTGTCTTCTAAAGTCGTTATTTTATCGCTCTTACTTGCAAAAAGTAAAAATGGGATGGTATAGGTCTTAAGTCTTTCTTCGTAAGTGATAGAAAGACTTGGGATGCTAATCTTTTTGTTTTTTAATGAACTAATTCTATCAACTATCTTCTGAGGAGAAGTAATGAAACTTTCAGCAATCATGTAATCAAAAGATTGTGCTTCTTTGCCTAAAGTAGCAATTAAACTGCCCATCGAAAATGACAATACTGCAATATTATTTGGCTTAAATGATCTCTTTAACCATTCCATTGCTGTTTCAAAATCTATCACATATTCTAAATGATATAAAGCATCTTTGTCGTGCTTAAAATCTGAACTTGAACCAAATCCCCTGTAATCAAAACAGACCACATCAAAACCATTTTGCAAAAGACTTTGTGCATAGGCAAGGCTAAAACCCATATTACCTGCATCTGAACCCGCGATTAAAATAGTAGCATTCCTTTTTTCCTTTATCTTGCTCTCCATGTACCAGACATTCAAGCAATGACCATCTTTTGTTCCTATTTTATACTCTTCGAAATCGATATTTAGACTAGAAGGGTCAACCTTATATTCCTTTAAAGGATTTATGGTAAAAGCTTTTATGCTTATCATAACAAAACAGAAAAAGAGCATTTGTTTCTTCATCATTAATCTATTACTCTTGCTCCTTCTTTTATCATTATGCCATTTATCACCCATTGGTAAACAAATATGCCTAATAGAAAAACAAGCATTAAAAATCCAAAGCCTACACTTGCAAGTATTCCACAAACAAGAATTCCAATGGTAAAATATTTTAGTTTATTTACATTCTCTTTTTTAGTTGGGATCAAAAATGTCCCCAATGGTATAGCCATCAAGCCACCTACTACAGCCAAGTTTAAAAGATTTGTTTCTTTAAAAACAAAATACAAACTTAGACTTAAGAGTGCAACTGCCAAACTACTGCCTACATAAATAGACATTGACTTTTGTTTTTTAGAAAGAAGCAATCTACCAAATTTATTAGTGTATAAGTATAGGTTGAATAAAGGTTCTGCTATCCAACTAAAAATAAAAAAAGCTAAAATTAAATAAGACAATGGATATAAAAACGGAAAGCTTTCTGCAGCTTTTAGGATAATTCTGTAGACAATGTAAGCACCGATTAAAAAAGTCCAAGAACCATTGGCGGTAAGCTTAGCCATGAACTTATTGTATTTAAAAAACAATCTATACAAAAGAAATTGAGACTTCATCGCCTCTCCCATCACGTATTGAGCCAACTCATTATTAGGATCTTTACTCAAGGCTTCTCTTGCTCTTTCCAGAGCTTCTTTCGGCTTATTAGCATGCAAAAAATGCATGGCATGATTTGCAATGGTGGAGGCGTTTTCTGGATTCAGTTCTAGTGCATGAGCAATGTCATCCTTGGAATTTTCTTTCCCTAAGATGTTTTCAATCATGATCTTGAGATTCAAAGCTTCCATGGAATTTGCTTCAATCTCTAAGGCTCTTTTTGTAGCTTCTAAGGCTCTATCGTAATTATTCTGTGCCAATTTAACATGCGCTTCTAAAGTAAAAACCTCATGATCAAGATGTGCTAACTCCTTGAGCATTTTGATTTTCGAGTCTGCCTTATCTAGGTATTTATCATCAATGTCTATTTCTATGGAATGCTTCATAATGCTCACATCCTCGGGATATTGAGTCAACAAAGTTTCACAAAGAGCTCTTGATTTTTCATTCTCTCCTAATCGAAGGGTGCACATCATTAATGCCTTACGCCCAAAATAGGAATTGGGCTCCTTAGCCAAATGTTGTTCTAACATCTCCTTGGCTTCAGGAAATCGATTTTGCTGAAAAAGCATTTGAACTCTTTGCAATAATTGCGCTTCCATTATTTTAAATATTTTAGAATGTCATCATAGAGTCCTGACTTGTTTGCAAACATTGCATAATTCCTTGCTGTTGTAAACCACTCGATGGTTGAAGCTTTATGACTACTAATCGCATTAATCAAATCTTTTGTCTCAATAGGCTCTGGTGTTCCTGTTTGCAAGGCCTTTTCAATGATGTTTTCTACGGCTATATCGATTAAAGCATTCAGATCTGCACCCGAAAAATCTTTTGTTTTTTTTGCAACTTTCTTATAGTCAATGTTTTTTTGTGGCTTATCTTTAAGTTTCAATTTTAATATCTCAGCTTTACTTTCAACGTCTGGTGGTGGAACAAAAATGATTCGGTCAAACCTACCAGGCCGCAAAAAAGCAGAATCCAAGTGCCAAGGAGTATTGGTTGCTCCAATGATTAACAAGCCATCATTTTCAGCATGAATTCCATCCAATTCAGCAAGAAATTGATTGATAACGTTTTTGCCAGCTGACTGACGCATGTCCGATCTTTTTGCACCTAATGCATCCACTTCATCGAAAAACAAAACACAAGGTGTTTTACTTCGTGCTAATTCAAAATACCTATTTAAGTTTTTTTCGGAGTTGCCTATCCACATGTCTAAAATATCATTGAGACTAATGTTGATAAAATTAGCATTAATTTGACCTGCAGTTGCTTTAGCTATAAATGTCTTCCCACAACCTGGAGGTCCATACAAAAGAATACCTCCACCTACTTTTTTTCCATAAGATGCATACAATTCTGCATTTTCTAAAGGCTTAATTATTTTAAGATCAATCTCTCTTTTTACAGTTTCCATACCTCCTACATCAGAAAAATTTATAGCTGGCTTAGAAAACATCAAATCATCCTCATTCAATTCTTCTTCTGAATCTGTAGCCTGCATTCTAAAAGCTTCATCTAATTCTTGATCTGAAAACTGGGGATCGTCTTCGATTAAGCGCATATAAATTTCTCTGGCTTTACCGTGATCCCTTTCTTTTAAAAAGCATTTTGCAATATTGCTCCTACTGTGGCTATCAAGGATTGATAAATCTTCTATTTCCTCAGCAATCACAATGCAAGTAGATATTTTATTTTGTCGAAAATACAAATTGATCAGTTTTGCTTTTAAGTCATAACTAAAAGGATCTTTCTTAAGTGCTTCTTGCAACAAGCCTTCTAGTTCAGCATCGTATTCTGGGTAAGCCTCCATTTTACTGATCAACATTTTAAGCAAATATTCATTATCAGGTGAAGCGTTCAACGCTTTTTTCAAATCTTCTATTTCTTGTCTTTTATCCATTAATCCTACTGTTTTTCTTGACAGCCAATAATTTCTTCAATATAGGTAATTTCGAATATACTCTTTCTTGTTTTTAGATAGATGTCCTCTTTTTCTTTACAGGATTCAAGTACTCACTTATTGAGCCTGATCTTATGTTTTCCTGAGCCCACTTTTATCCAAATTTTATTTGCATGCTCATCATCGTCTTTAGCAAAGCTAAGATTTGAGTACTCCTTTTGACTAACTACGTCGCTCAATAAATTGTGCTTTAGACCAAGCCCCATCGACAAGACCAGGCAAAAAAGCTTCAAATAAAACATAAAGCACAAAAGCTATAATGTAATTTCAGCGGCTTCTCACATCTGCTCAAAATTGACTTCACCCAAATGATTACTTATGATTTCCTGAAAAATATTTCTTGCTTACTCGAATTTCTTCAGCTGCAAAAGTGTGACTCCTTTCTCAAATTTATCACTTTTCATTTATAGAATATTCAATAGTACTTCGCATAGTTTTTTTACGTCTTCTTCGGAATTAAAAACATAAAATGATATTCGGATGGCATCGCCACGATAGGAAACAAATATGTTATTTGCTTTTAAGGCCTCTTCTATAATTTTCATGTCCATACCTTCTTTGACTCTAATGCCAGTAAGGTGAGAAGACGATTCTTTCAAGCCTTGCACTTCATATGGACTTTCGGATAATAGACTTATCAATAATAGGTGTAAGGTTTTGCAGTAGTCCTGAATGTTTTCTAAACCCCAATCCAAGATTTGATCTAAGCCTGCTTGTAAAATTGGGATGTGGATAAAATTTGATTGTTCTCCAACCGAGTAACGAGCTGCCCCTGATTTAAAATTATCTTTGTATTCTACTAAGGCTTTAAAGTCCTCGCTATTCTCCTTATTTATCCAATTGTCTTCAATAGGAATTCCTTGATTGAAAGATGGTGAATAATAAGCAAAGCCTAATCCATAATGTCCCAACAACCATTTATATCCGCCTACTACCAAGACATCAAATGGAACATCGTCAAGGTATAGAGCAAGCGCTCCTACCGATTGAGTTCCATCTATTATCAGGTAAGCATTATTCGCTTTGCAAGCATCGCTAATACTTTTTAAATCAAACAAACTTCCATCTGCCCAATGTACGTGTGCCAAACAGACAGCCGTGGTCTTCGGATTGATTGATTTAAGGATTTCTCTATTCCAATCCTCGACTCGGCGCGCTGCTTTAGAAGTGGATTTTACAAACTTTATTTGTTGGTCATTATCCTTAGCTGCTTGCTCCCAAGGGTAATAATTACTTGGAAATTGTTCATCAAGACAAATGATTTCTCCATTCTCTTTGTAGTTCAGGTTTTTAGCAGCATTTGCCATGCCATATGAAACAGAAGGAATAATAGCTATCTGTTGAGCGTCTGCATGAATCAATTTAGCGCAAGTTTGTCTTAAGCGACTTACGTCATGAAAAAACTCTTTCATTCCTAATTTTGCCGGATTCTTTTTTAGCTTTAAACCTTCAATGCCTTTTTCTTCTGCTTTTTTTAGCAAAGGAGACATGTAAGCCATGTTAAGGTATATGAGATCTTGAGGAAGAGAAAATTTTTCTTTTTGTATGTTCATTTCGGCTAAATTTGATAAGAACCTTAGAATCCTTTATGATCAAATATGCACAATTTAAACCAGTGATTCAAAATTGTGGATTAATTTTTATCAACACAAAAATTTGAAAATACAAAAAGCTTAATGAAGTTTTATGGAGCTATTTAAGCGTTATTTATTCCTAATATGAAGCAACTGTCGTTTAAAGTCTATGGCAACTTTTTTATCTTCAAAAAATGGATAGCCCAGTAAACCATCAAATGGATTTTCTATGCCTTCATTGATGTAAGAAAAATCAATGATGCTAAAGGTTTGATCCGAAAAAGACTTTGTCCCAATCCCAATCTTGTCCAACACGGCACAAGGCGAACCTACATTTTCTAAACTTGCTCCTTGAATGGAAAGTTCTGAAGAAGACAGTATAGCATTTCTATTTAGCGAATGGTAAGTTTTTTTATCTAATAGATTAATTTCAGCTCCAGTATCAATGACAATTCGATTTATTTTGTCATCAATTATGACTTCGATCACCACAAAATGTTCAACCAATTCAAATGAAATGCTGTACCAAGATTCGTCCAAGCTTAATTCTGAACTTACCCCCCATTTTTTATTAGGGTAATCTAATACTAAAATAGAATTATTAAAAACGTCCTGACCTACCAAACCATTAAACTTGTGTAAGATTTCATTTTCAATGTGACCGAGGTCCATTTGATAGGCCTGATAATTAGATTTAGTGATGTTTAAGATCTTAAATTCGGAGATGGTTGTTTCTCCAATGGAAGTATTTCCAGTTAATCCACTGGCAATAAACTGCTCCGAATAATCTTGAGGTTTTTGATTAATGATAAGCCCTGGTGAACCAGTATCCAAAATAAATTTTGCTTTTTTCCCATCCATGAAGGCATCTACAAATACTAAACCTCCGACTAATTGAAAAGTGGATAAATCAACCTCGTCCGTTTTGTCTTTACTAAAGAATGAAAAAGAATTGGAATCAGTGGCGTCTAAGAATGCAAAATCATCTTGAGCCATGATGGCAAAAGAAGCCAGTACAGTTGCGACCAGAAATAGCAGCTTGCTCATAGGATGTTTCTTTGGTTAAGAAATACGAGGGGCAATCTGGTCTTTCGCCTTACGTAAACTTAGTGTTATGTAAACCTCGGTAGGAGCAGAATAGTTCCTTTAGCAGATATTTAGAGCAAATTAAAAGGTATCGGTCTCTTTACTCACTCCAACGGAATGAATCATTTTCAAAGCCAGCTAAGTCCAAAAGTCTAGAAACTACGGTGCCTGCAAGCTCTTTTATGGTCTTAGGTTGACTATAAAATGAAGGTGTAGCTGGACATATGATCCCTCCAGCTAATGTGATTTGCTTCATGTTTTCAATGTGGATTAGATTATAAGGCATCTCTCTGGGAACAACAATTAGTTTTCTTCGCTCTTTAAGCACCACATCGGCGGATCTTGTGATTAGATCATTAGAATGGCCTGTTGCGATTCTTGAAAGTAATCCCATCGAACAGGGACAAACAAACATGGTGTCGTATTTAGCAGAACCACTCGCAAAAGGCGCATAGAAATCATTCTTTTCGTAAAAGTCAAAAGGATACTTTTTATAGGATTTTTTGCCAATTTCAATTTTCCAATTGATTTTCGCATTTTCACTCATCACTACACCAACCTTATCCCATTGATCTTCTAATAAAAGCAACTGATCCATAAGCAATTTAGCATAAATTGACCCACTTGAACCACCTATTCCTAGTATTACTTTCCTTTTCATCTCTGAGTTAAACATCAAACTCCATAAAAAGATTGGTTCTGAAGGAAAAATATTACACCAAAGCCTTCTTTTCGGTCTTTTAGCCTAAGAAGCCTTTTAAAATATTGTTAAAAGCTTTAGAATTGAAAAACGGGTCTTATTTTTGAGCGTTATTTGATGGATGTAATTTTACACGGTTAAAAATTTATTATGAAAAACGTATTATTCTATTTCTTCTCTGCTTGTTTACTTTTTGGATTAAGTTCATTCGATTCTGCTCCAGCAGTAGAGAAAATCAACTGGATGACTTGGGAAGAAGCTGTAGCTGCCAATGAAAAGGAACCTCGTAAAATCATGGTAGATCTTTACACAGATTGGTGTGGTTGGTGTAAAGTTATGGACAAGAAGACTTTTACAGACAAGGACATTGTCGAAATGATAAACAAAGATTTTTACGCCGTTAAATTTAATGCAGAACAGAAAGAAAGCATTCAATACAATGGAACCGAGTTTAACTTTGTTCAATCTAAAGGATCGCGTAGAGGTGGCGTTCATATGCTTGCCTATTCTTTGGCAGATGGAAATTTAAGCTACCCGACCTTAGTTTACCTTAACGAAAAGATGGAGAGGATTTCTATTTCTCCTGGTTACAAAGAAATCGACCAATTGAAAAATGAACTGGAATTTGCATCTTCGGAGTATTATGCAAAAGGTTCTTTTGAAGAGTTTTTGAAGACAAAGAACTAAAGGTCTCTCAACTCTCTTGTAATTTCTTTTAACTCCAATTTTAATTCTTCAGCGTCTTGAATGGATCTGGACTCAATGACTTGTAAACTTAGCTTATCAATGGTTTCTAGGTAGGTTTTTTCAAAATCAATAAAGGTTTTTACAGATTCCATTTCGGCCACATCATCAATGTTGTTTTCTTGAAATTTTTCGAGCTTTTTTCTTTTTTGTTTGATCTCTTCAGCGAGTTGGTGATTTTTTATGATGCTATTTAATTTAGTCATGCAAAGTTCATAAAAACCAATTTTGGACATCCTCAATTTTTTTTCTTCATCAAATCCTCGAATCAATTTTTGAGTTTCTCTTTTCGCTTCCATCTTAGCATTTGGATTTAGTTCAAGTTTGTGCTTTAAATCGTATATGCTTCGTTGTATCTCATTTAGTTCATTTTGATAATTTGAAATACTGGTAAGAATCTGTTGACGTTTAAGTTCTATTTGACCATAAAAGTCATTTTTAAAGGCCTTATTCATTCGCCTTCTTCTGATCTGCCTAACAATAAAAAATGTGATTCCAAATATTATAGAAATCATCCCAACAATAAACTTGATGTTGGGAGGACCTATTAAAAAAGCAAGAAGAGCTACTGCCGCGAGGATGGTAAGTCCGAGACGCAACTTCTTGTCAACTCCCTTGTCTATATTATTGTTCATTTATAGCTAATCAAATTACTCATTCGCATTTACGAATAAAAGAAATTGTTTGTTCTGTTAAGGGTCTCTATAGTCCAACTATAGGGACCACTTTATAATACCTCTGCTAAAATAAAAATACTTCCGCAAACGAGCACAATGTCCTTTTCATTTGCACTGCTTTTTGCTGCCTTATAGGCATCATTTACCTTTTCATATGCTTCGCCCTTCAATCCAAATTTTAAAGCTTCCTCTTTCAAATGAGCAACTTTCTTTGCTCGTGGAATATTGGCTTGGCTAAAATAATACCTTGCCTTTTTGGGGAATAAATCAAAAGACTTATCAAGATCTTTATCTTCTACGAAACCTGTAACAATATGTAATTGTTCACAAGGTAGTTTATTTAATTCTTCAAATAAAATACGAAAAGCACCAGGGTTATGTGCACTATCACCAATAATCAATGGTTTTTGTCCTAAAATTTGCCATCTCCCAATATAGTTGGCAGTTTTCTTTAGGTTTAATAATCCTTTTCTAAGTGTATTTATTCCAATTCTATTTCTTCTATTTGTTGTATTCCAAACCTTGATGGCTTCAAAGCTGCTTATCAGATTTTTCAACAAGAACTTTCCCTTCAAGTTTACTGACAAATCCTTAATAAGTAATTTGTTTAAATAGTACACATCCAAGACTATGTGATCTAGTTTTTCATTGATTATTTCAATGCTAAAATTGTCTTCAGCATAGGTGATCGTCGATCCAGCAACAGAAGCTTTTTGATCAAATACTCCATCGGTTTCTGGATTTCTTTCTCCAACAACTACTGGTGTACGTTTCTTGATAATGCCTGCTTTTTCGCTGGCTATTTCAGCTAAAGTGTTTCCTAGCATCTGCGTATGGTCGAGCGATATATTAGTGATGACACTTAATTCAGGGTTAATGATGTTTGTTGAGTCTAGCCTACCACCCAAACCAGTTTCTATAATTGCGATGTCGACTTTACATTTTGCAAAATGATCAAAGGCCATTGCTACTGTTATTTCAAAAAAAGAAGGTTTTAATTTTTCAAAAAGCGCCTTGTGCAGTTCAACAAAAGAAACTACATTTTCTTCTGGAATATAATGACCATCAATTTTTATCCGCTCCCTGAAATCTTTATAATGAGGTGAAGTATATAAGCCTGTTTTAAACTGATTGGATTGAAAAACTGCTGAAAGTATATGAGCTGTCGTTCCTTTGCCATTTGTCCCAGCAATGTGAATAGATTTAAAAGCATTTTGTGGGTTTCCTAGTGCTTCACAAAGTGCAGTAATATTATTTAAATTCTTTTTGAAAGCTGTTTTGCCAACTCGTTGGTACATAGGTAAGCTGGAAAAAAGATATTGCAAAGTTTCTTGATAATTCAAAAGCGATTGGATTCGATTATTTTACTTTGAATACATACTTTATAAAGCCGCATTGCTTTTCTGCACTCCCTGATTTAAAAGACCACTTATATGCACTTTTTACAGCTAGATTTTTTAGCTCTTGATCTGTTATCGTGGATCCTTTTTGTGTGTAATTAGCTGATGTTACTTTTCCTGAAGTATCCACACATACCTTAACCATTAGCGTTCCTGCTTTATTGGAATTATCACTTATCCCAGGTCCGGAGCCTCCTCTTCCAGCCAGCCCTCCACTTACGACGCCACTCCCTGAACTTATTCCTTCCACTGCTGCTGCATCTGGATCACCGCCTTTTACACCTTGGTTACCATCCAATCCTGTTTGACCTTTGCCTTCTCCTTCACCGCTTTTGCCGAATAAATCTTTTAAGTTATTTTTTAAATCGTTTGCTTCGGCCAATTTAGCTTCTTTTTCTGCTTTCTCTTTATCAGCCTTTTGTTTTGCAGCTTTTTCGGCAGCTATTCTTTTTTCTTCTGCTTCTTTTTTTTCTTTAGCTTCGGCCTTTTGAGCAGCAATCTTCTCCGCTTCTTTTTTTCGCTTTTTTTCCGCTTCTATTTTTCTCTTTTTGTCTTCCTTTTTCTTCTTTGCTTCGGCCAAAGCAAGCGTTTCGGAATTATCTTTGATCACTTTTTTAGACGTTTCAGGTTCTTTCTTAGACTTTTCTTTTTTAATGGCCGTTTTTGCTTTTTCTGGAGTACTAGGTTCTTCTTTGGGCGTTTCTTTTTGCTCTTCTGCTTTGCTAGGGTCATCTACAGCTATTTCTTGTTGCGACTCTGGGGCATTTTCTTCTCCTTGACCTATTCCTAAAGTTCCTAGGTTTACAATTGTTCCTTCTTGTCCAGGAGGTGGATTTTGATAAGTGAACCATGGTAAGAGCAAAAGAATAAGGAACAAGATGCAAGTGATTGCAGTCATGACTCTGGCCTTATTTTTATGTACTCTCTCTACTTCTAAAAAAGTATCCATGACGATTATTTATAATATGTGAACGCAGAAAAAGCAAATTAGATTGAATTTCCTCACGAGATTTGTAATTATTTAGGCTATTAATTTACGTCTGCAGCCAATATTGCTTCTATTTTATATTGTCTAGCATAATCCATCACTTTGGCTACAGATTCGATTGGAGCATTTGGGTCTGGGGAAATAGTCATTTTCTCTCCTCTTAAACCTTTCATTTTGGTTCTTAATTTACTTTCAGATACTTGACTTTTGTCAAATAGAAATTTACCTTTTTTGGTAATGGTTACGTCTTTTAAGTTTGATTTTGAAGCTGAGCTCACGCTTGATTTTCCAGGCATTTTAAGGTTTAATGCATTAGGTGAAACCAATGAAGAGGTTAACATAAAAAATATCAGCAACAGAAAAATGATATCTGTCAAGGAAGACATGCTAAATTCAGCACTTACTTTATTTCGCTTTTTAATTCCCATGATCAAGAAGTTGGTTGAGTGGCTAATATTGCTTTCATCCTCAATTCAGCAGCTGCTTTCATAAGCATTGAAACTTTCTTAAATGGTGTTCCTGTTTCTGCAACTATGGTTAAAGTTGCATTGTCTTTATTATTAAGTGTTCCTAAAGCTGGTCTAATCTTTCTGACTATTTGAGAAGCAGAAGTAACTTTACTTGCTTCGCCTTCAATTTTTAAAGTAATCTCGCCATTTGCTCTTATCTCGGCTAATACGTTGGTAGGTGCAACTGTTTTAGAATCCGATTCTGGTAATTCAAAAGGATCAATTACAACCAATTTGGAGGTCAGCATAAAAAAAATCAATAACAGAAAGATTATATCTGTCAAAGAAGACATGCTAAATTCGGCACTTACTTTATTTCGCTTTTTTAATCCCATAATTTAAGCACTTGGCTCTTGAAGTAAATCCATAAATTCAGTTGTTGACCTTTCCATGCTGTAAACAACCTGTTCAACTTTAGCCACTAAAATATTATATCCCACAAAAGCCAAGATTCCGATAAACAAACCGAAAGCAGTGGTTAGTAATGCTTGGTAAATACCATCAGCCAATTCTTTAGGTCCAATATTGTCCGCTGTTGACATGGTATAAAATGCCAAGATCATCCCAGTTACTGTTCCAAAGAAACCAATCATTGGAGCTGCACCAGCTATGGAAGCAAGTGTTGACAAGTTTTTTTCTAATTTAAAGATTTCTAGGTTACCAATGTTTTCAATCGCAGCATCGATGTCTCTTAAAGGTTTTCCTATTCTTTGCAAACCTTTTTCAACCATTCTTGCAACAGGTGTATCTGCAGTGGTACATAAGGCTTTTGCTCCAGCAATATTACCTGAAATTACACTCGCACGAATATTGTTCATAAAGCTTTGATCGATTTGAGAAGCTTTCTTAATTGTAAAATACCTTTCAAAGAAAATGTATAAAGCAATGATAGACAAGAATAATAAAATACCTATGATTGCAATACCAAGTGGACCTGAATTCCAAATGACACTCATTAAACTTTGAGATTCGACTTCAGGATCTGCATCTTGAAAAAACAATAAGATTGGTTGAAATGACATACTGTTAATTTATATGGATTATTGCTGTAAGCTATTGGATAGTACAAACGCTTTTAAAAGCCCACAAATTATCAATTGATGGGCAAATATTGCAATATTCAATAAATTAATTCAAAACTATATATGTTAACAGCGAATTTTCGCTATTTTTGAGGGAATTTGTAGATTTATAGAACTAAATCAAGCAAAACACGTTATTTTTAAAGCAATTCCTTTCTATTTTATAAAATGTTAAACATGTTTGAAAATCAAGTAATAACTAAAAAGTCGAATGGCAAATCAACTGTTGGCCCTAAAAGACACATTCGAAAAGCAACAGTGCTTGGATCAGGTCTCATGGGAATGGGCATTGCTGCTCATTTTGCAAACATTGGCCTCGAAGTACTATTGTTAGACATTGTGCCTTTTGACTTAACGGACGAACAAAAAAAAGATCCTGCCCACAGAAATAGGCTTTCAGCAGCAGCGCTAAAAACAGCCACTAAAGCAAAAAAAATTGAGCCATTTACAAGCTTAAGAAATGCTTCAAAAGTGAGCATTGGTAATTTTGAAGATGATTTCGAAAAAATTGCTGATTCTGACTGGATCATAGAAGTCGTAGTTGAACGACTTGACATAAAGCAACAAATATTCGAAAAGGTTGACAAATATAGAAAGGAAGGTTCTTTAGTTACCTCAAATACTTCTGGTATTCCAATACACATGATGTTAGATGGAAGGTCTGAAGATTTTAAAAAGAACTTTTGCGGCACGCACTTTTTTAACCCTCCAAGGTATATGAGACTTTTTGAAGTCATCCCTACCCCAGAGACTGATCCTCAAGTGACGGACTTTCTTATGCATTATGGTGATGCCTTTTTAGGTAAGAAAACGGTGCTGTGTAAAGATACACCAGCTTTCATCGGTAATAGAGTTGGCGTTTACGCGATGGCCAAGATTTTTCAATTAACAGAAGAATTGGAATTACCGATTGAAATTGTTGACAAATTAACAGGGCCTGCTATAGGCAGACCTAAAACCGGAACCTTTAGGCTTGGAGACATGGTCGGCCATGATACAGCAGTAAAAGTTATTAAAGGCATTAAGGATAATTGTCCCAATGATGAGCAAGCAGATGCTTTTGTGATGCCTTCATACATGCAATTCCTTATGGAAAATAAATTCTATGGGGACAAAAGTGGTCAGGGCTTTTATCAAAAGACGAAAGAAAAAGATGCAAACGGTAGAAAAATCATTAATGCATTAAACCTTAAAACTTTAGAATACGCTCCTACTCAAAGACCAGCTTTGGCAAGTTTGAAAGCAGTGAAAAACATAGAATTACTTAATAAAAGACTGGAGCACTTTTTTGAAGCAGATGATAAAGGAGGTGAGCTTGTGCGAAGATCTTTGCTTGGATTATTTGCTTATGTTTCTAACAGAATTCCAGAAATTGCAGAAAGATCTTACAGCATTGATGATGCATTAACAGCAGGTTTTGGATGGGATGTAGGTCCTTTTCAATATTGGGATATGATTGGTGTAGAAAAAGGAATTGAATTAGCAGAGGCTCAAGGTGAGAAAATCGCAGATTGGGTAAAAGAAATGGTTCAAAATGGACACACTTCTTTTTATAAACTAGAAAGCGGTCAAAAGAAATACTATGATCAGAATACTAAATCTTATCAGCCAATCGCAGGCGCTGATGCATTTATCATATTAGACAATCAAAGGGAAAAAGCACCCATAAACAAAACAAGTGAAACGGTTTTACATGACATTGGAGATGGCGTATTGTGTTTAGAGTTTACAAGTAAAATGAATTCTATTGGCGAAGGTGTTTTAAAAGGAATTAACGAAGCAATTGACATCGCAGAACAGCAAGGATGGAAAGGACTAGTGATCGGAAATAACGATCAACACTTTACCGTAGGTGCAAATTTAATGATGATCGGTATGTTTGCATTCCAACAAGAATGGGATCAAATGAATTTTGCCGTTAAAACTTTTCAAGACACGGTAATGAGATGTAGGTATTCAGCCATACCAGTTGTAGCAGCCACTCAAGGTTATGTTTTCGGTGGTGGATGTGAACTGGTGATGCATTGTGATGCAGCCATGTGTGCTTCAGAATCTTATATCGGTTTAGTCGAAGTTGGTGTTGGACTTATTCCCGGTGGAGCTGGAACAAAAGAATTTACCCTAAGAGCATCAGATAAATTTTTCAAAGGCGATGTTCAAATGCCTACCCTTACTGATAAAGTATTAACAATCGCTCAAGCTAAAGTAGCTACCTCAGCTCAAAAAGCATTCGATTATGGATACCTCTTAGAAACGAAAGATCACATAGTAATGAATGTTGATCGCAACATTAAAGCTGCTAAAGAAAAAGTATTGTCTTTAGCTCCTGCTTATATGCAACCAGTGATGCGTAATGACATTACTGTTTTAGGTCAAGCTGGTTTAGCTGTTGTTTATGCAGCAACCAATGAAATGCTTCTTGGAAAATACGCTTCGGAACACGATGTGAAGATTGCTAAAAAGTTAGCTTGGGTTATGTGCGGAGGAGATCTTACTGGTCAACAAAAAGTTTCAGAAAAATATTTGTTAGACCTCGAAAGAGAAGCCTTTATGAGTTTAGCTGGTGAAAAGAAAACACAAGAGCGTATTCAAGCCATGCTTCAAACAAATAAACCGCTTAGAAATTAAAAGAAAAATTAAATTAATAATGATTTGAAATTTAAATAATTCAAAAACCAAATCCAAGAACTAATAAAATGGCATACATAATTAAAGCTTATAGATCTGCAGTTGGAAAAGCTGGCAGAGGTAGTTTAAAGAATTATAGATCCGATGATCTAGCAGTCCAGGTCATTAATCACATGATGGAGCAATGTCCTGAAGTTAATGGTGAGATGATAGATGATGTCATCGTAGGTTGTGCAAATCCTGAAGGCGAGCAAGGCCTACAAATAGGCAGAATGATTTCTGTTAGATCTTTAGGTAAGCCTGTTCCAGGCATTACAATAAATAGATATTGTGCAAGTGGACTTGAGGCAATTGCTATGGCAACTGCCAAGATAAGAGCAGGCATGGGGCATATGTATATAGCAGGTGGAACTGAAAGTATGAGCATGATTCCTATGACAGGATATAAGTTTGCTCCTAGTTATCAAGCTGCTGTAAAAAATCCAAATTATACCGTAAGCATGGGTGCTACGGCTGAAGCTGTTGCTGCTAAATGGGAGATTACAAGAGACCAATGTGATGAGTTTTCGTACAACTCACATGTCAAAGCTGCTGCAGCAATCGATGGCGGAAAGTTTAGGGATGAAATTGTTCCTATTGCTATCAAAGAAGTTTTTGTGAAAAACGATAAACGCCAAGAAAAAGAATTCACCTTCGATACAGATGAAGGTGTAAGAAGGACTACTTCTGTAGAAGGACTTTCAAAACTAAGAGCAGTTTTTAAAAATGGAGGTATTGTCACTGCAGGAAATTCATCTCAAACATCGGATGGCGCTTCTTTCGTATTAGTGGTCAGTGAAGAGATGGTGAAGCAATTAGGTCTTAAACCAATAGCTAGATTAGCTTCTTGTTCTGTAGCTGGTGTCGATCCATTATACATGGGTATTGGCCCTTGTGCTGCAATTCCAAAAGCTTTAAAACAAGCAGGTTTAAAATTAAGTGACATTCAACAAATTGAATTAAATGAAGCTTTTGCCTCTCAATCATTGGCGGTCATTAAAGAAGCAGGCCTTGATCCATCGATAGTAAATGTGAATGGTGGGGCAATTGCATTAGGACATCCATTAGGTTGTACAGGGGCCAAACTCAGCACTCAATTACTTAATGAAATGAGAAGAAGAGAGCAAAAATATGGAATGGTAACCGCTTGTGTTGGAGGAGGCCAGGGTATTGCTGGCGTCTATGAACTCCTTTAAGCTTAATTAGAAGAAAGTAATCAAAAGAAATTAGATGGTGTACATCAAGAATTATCCTTCTTGAAATTTCTCGGTTTATATCTCGGTTTATAAGTCCTATAGACCATTGATGAAAAACGAAAGAATAGAACCTAATACCTGATTAACTTGTAGAATCGTTTTAATTTTTCTCCTTTTGCATTTATTGTATTCGGAACTTGATCTTCAGGTCCCAAGGTAAACTCGTTTATAAATACCTGCTTTTCGATGAGTGTATAGCGCCCTTTAAAACCGGCTTCCCCTTCTGTTTTACTTTTAAAAAAAACTGTAGGTATAGTAAAAGGGCCTGCATCTGAAAGTACACCGTCAACATATACGAGCTCTTGCTTGAGATAATCCCTTTTAGAAGGATTAATTAATGCACAAGGACTATCTCCTATTTTTTCTGAATAGGACTTCCCTCCTATTTTAAATTTGATCGTTTCTAAATTTTCTAGTAATATAGAATCGTAAGTTTTAGATGACTCTTTTTCATCATTTTCCTTTTCAACAATGGTCACCGGTTTTCCTTCAGGATTATCTAAGAGTAACCTTACATATTTTGTTGCATTTAAATTTTCAGCTTTGAGCACCTTCTTTTTGATGATTGGCGCTTCTGGTGCCTTAGGTGCAGGAGTGCTAACAGAGGTGTCTTTTTTGCAAGAAAAGAAAATACAAAACAACGTTAGACTTAAAATTATTGCTTTCATTAAACTCAATTTATTTTTTATGCAGGCTTTGCGCCATTTGTAGCAGCTCCATTTTCAACATAAGGAGTCGGCATACTATATTTTTCTACAAAATTTTTCATATCATCAACCATAGCCGGAGAGCCAACAACAATCGATGATCTTTGATGCAAATCAACAGGCTCAATCTCTAAAATTCTTTCGAGATCACAAGTCAATGCTTTTCCACCCGCTTGCTCTACAATGAAAGAAAGTGGATTACATTCATATAAAATTCTCAATTTGCCATGGGGGAATTTTCTTGTATTTGGATATAAAAATATTCCACCTTTGAATAAAGTTCTGTGTACATCTGAGACCATTGAACCAATGTACCTTAACCTTAGGTTTAAGTCTGAACAATAATCAATATATCTTCTCATCTCTACATCAAACTTCAAATAGTATCCTTGGTTTACAGAATAGTAATTTCCTCTTTCTGGTATTTTAATGTCTTTATGAGACAAACAAAACTCTCCGATAGAAGGGTCTAATGTAAATCCATTAACACCTCTCCCAGTTGAATAAACCAAAATAGTAGAAGTTCCATATATCACATATCCAGCTGCAACTAACTCAGAGCCTTTTTGTAAGAAATCTTCTAGTTTACAGTCTCCATTTGCATCTGATTTTCTCCGATAAATCCCAAAAATTGTTCCTACAGATACATTTACATCAATGTTAGATGATCCATCTAATGGATCAAAAACAACAACGTATTTAGCACTTTTAGATTCAACGGAAGGAATTTTTATAAAATCTTCATTTTCTTCAGAAGCAATACCACAACACTCCCCACTATTCTTAAGGCAATCGATTAATTTGTCATTAGCATAAAGATCCAGTTTTTGAACGGTATCTCCAGTAGCATTTTCAGTATTTGCTACCCCTAATATACTAACCAGACCAGCTTTATTAACTTCTCTATTGACGATCTTAGCAGCAACGCCAATGTCTCTTAGCAAACCTGTTAATTCCCCAGAAGCATATGGAAAGTCTTTTTGTCTGTGTATAATGAACTCATCTAAAGTGACAATTCTATTCATTTCGTTTAATTTTCTATTTGTACGTAAAAGTAAGCAAATTGTGTGCTATTTGTTTAATAATGGGTAGATCCTTGGGTTAAAATCGCACATAAAAAATAAACTCTACTCATATATTGTTGTTTTAACAATTTAGACTTTCTTTACAAGCGAATTGAACAATTTAAAATACCTTAATAAATACTTATTAAAATACAAAGGGCGCCTCCTTTTAGGGACCTTTTTTGTCTTTTTATCAAATTATTTCAGAGTCTGGCAGCCTAAATTTGTAAGAGAAGCCCTTGACCTTGTTTATGACAATATAAACCTCATTGGATACTATGAAGATACTAGCATTCAAAGCCAAGTATTTGCCAGTTTTGGAAGGTCTTTGTTCTTATTTGGAGTTATCGTCGTAGTATTAGCCTTAATTACTGGTTTTTTCATGTATTGGATGCGGCAAACTGTAATTGTTGTTTCTAGGCTCATCGAATATGACCTTCGAAAAGAAATGTTTGCCAAATACGAAGATTTAGATTTAGCTTTCTATAAAAGAAACAAAACTGGTGATTTGATGGCCAGAATATCTGAAGATGTATCAAAAGTAAGAATGTACCTAGGTCCTGTCATCCTCTATGGACTGAACCTAACCAGTTTGACCGTATTGGTCGTTTACTCGATGTTTTCTGTCAATGCCACAATGAGTTTTTACAGCTTAGCTCCTCTACCCTTTTTGTCTATTTCTATATACTACGTCAGTAGCCTTATTAATAAAAAGAGTACACTCATTCAGCGTCAGCTGGCAAAGCTAAATGAAGTCTCTCAGGAAGTATATTCTGGTATTAGAGTTGTGAAATCCTATGTCCAAGAAAAAGCTATGTTTAAAGTTTTCACAAATCAAAGTGAAGACTACAAAGAAAAAGCAATGGGCCTTGCTAAAATTGACGCCATGTTTTTTCCACTGATGATTCTCTTAATAGGAATTAGCACAGTAATTACCGTATTAATCGGAGGTGTCCAAGTAGCGAAAGGAGAAATCTCGCCAGGTAATATTGCAGAATTTGTTATCTATGTAAACATGCTAACTTGGCCAGTAACATCTATTGGATGGATAGCATCAATCATCCAACAAGCAGAAGCTTCTCAAAAGAGGCTGAATGAGTTTTTATTAGAAGATTCAAAAATTGTAAATAATCCTGTACATAAAAATATTGCAGGCAAAATCACCTTTGACCAAGTTAATTTTATCTACCCAGATACAGGGATCCAAGCTCTAAAGGACATTTCTTTTGAATTACAAAAAGGTCAAAAGATTGCTATTATTGGTAAAACGGGATCTGGAAAAACTACGATTGCAGACTTACTAGTTCGAATGTATGATGTGACAGATGGAAGGATTTTGCTTGATGATAAAAATATTGAAGAATTTGACCTTTCTATACTAAGGAGAAGTATTGGATATGTCCCTCAAGATAATTTCTTATACTCTGACAGCATTGCTTCAAACATAGCCTTTGGATTGGATGTGGAAGTGGAACAAAAAGAAATAGAGTATTACGCAAAATCTGCTGCAGTATATAATGACATCATTGGCCTTAAAAATGGCTTTGAGACCACGGTGGGAGAAAGAGGTGTGACCTTATCAGGCGGCCAAAAACAAAGAGTAACCATTGCAAGAGCTTTGATCAAGAAACCGGAAATTGTCTTATTAGATGATTGTTTGTCCGCCGTAGATGCTACGACTGAAAAAGAGATTTTAGGCTTCTTAGAAAAGGAACTAAAGGATAAAACAACAATAATCATTACCCATAGGATCTATTCATTATTAAACTTTGACCAAATAATTGTACTCGAAAATGGGCGCATAATTGAAGAGGGAAATCATGAAGAACTCCTTAAAAATAAGGGTTTTTACTACGAGATGTACGAAAAACAACAACTAGAAGAGGAATCAATAAAAAGTTGAAATTATTAGGTAAAAATCAATATTTACTTAAATTTGTATAGCTTAGCTATTAAATTTATAAACAAAACATCAACTGACAGTGGAAAACGACAAAAGTTTCGGACGAATGGAAAGTGTTTACTCTAATAAAGTTAGAGCTGGAAAAAGAAGAACTTACTTCTTTGACGTGAGAAAAACAAAAGGGGAAGACTACTACCTCACCCTAACAGAAAGCACCAAGAAATTTAATGGAGATGGTTATGAAAGACACAAGATTTTCCTTTACAAGGAAGATTTTAACCGATTCATGGGAGGACTTGAAGACGCACTAAATCACATCAAAACGAATTTGATGCCTGATTATGACTACGATGAATACGTAAAGAAACACAAGGAATGGGAAGAACAAAGAGCACTTGAAGCTGCTAATGAAGCAAATGCAACAGAAAGCTCAACAACTCCAGAAAACAGCACAGAAAGTAGCACTCCTTCAGAAAAGAGTGTGGATAGTGAAGATGATATAAGCTGGTAAATCTTTCTTTTATTATATTCTAAAGCGAATCCAACTTTGTTGTATTCGCTTTTTTTATTTAAACCATATGCTATTTAATACAAAACGATTATTGGTTCGAAAACTAAACATTGGAGATGCACGACCATTTCACGAAATGGAAAGTAATCCAAATGTAAAGCTGTATACCGGAGGGGAAACCCGAAACTATGAAGGTGATCTTGAGATGCTTGAGGATCTTATTCAAAAGTATACGCTAAAAGATAATGGCTTTTGGATTTGGGCAGTAGAAGACTTAGCACTTAATGAGTTTGTGGGAACTGTTGCCATTATTGTAGATGATAAAAATGAAGCAGAAATAGGCTACCGATTTTTAGAACAATATTGGGGCCGAGGTTATGGAAAAGAAATCTGTCCTGCCTTGATTAATCATGGCATCAAAAGTATGGGGCTAAATGCAATGTATGCTTATGTCGATAAAAGAAATACTGCATCCGTTAAAATATTAGAGGAATCCAATTTGGAATTTATTAAAGAATATTGGAATGAAGAAGATCAGTGTACGGACCGTTATTATAAAAAAAACTCAGACGCTAACAGCTAGGAAACGCCTGAGATTGAAATAGCCTATACTTGAAGGTAAACACAAAGTGTTTATAAATTTGTTTTCGTTTTGATTTGAGTAATGATCAATTTGTAGCCAAATCGATCATTGCTTGTATTGCTAAGATTTCATCATTAGAAAAATTAGGGTTATACAGCAGCCTTTTAAGCTCCTTGCTAGCCAAATCCAAATGGCTGGTATCTTTTTGCCTTAGATAACATAATGCTTTGTTATACCTGACCCAATGGATTAAAGGGTATCGATTGTACTTTTCAATTTTTTCAAACTCTTTAATCGCTTTTCCATATTCACCAAGATTCATAAGACTCATCGCTAAATGATACCTGAGTTGAGGAATGTTTCCATAGGTTTTTAAAAGGCTACTAAAAACTACCTTGCTTTTTTCATAATCACCTTCGACAAATAATTGTCTTGCAATAAGAAGGCTGTCAGAATAAGTGCAGTGTAATCGTTGTTCATTTTTTGTTAGGTCTTGTTTAAAAAAATAGTTGTTTTTAATTTGTCCGTTTGTTTTCGTTAAAAGAAATAGACAGGTAAAGAACAAAATTGATTTCATTTTAAATTGGTTTTCCATGATCCGAATTTTAATTAATAAATGCTTAACTCACTTTACAAAGATGTGGCTGTCCAAAATAAAAAACAAAATAAGTGTGTGTAACTTAAGTAGTAAGCGTTTATTCGAATGGGTGGATTACTAAACTCGATTATGACCTAGCCATTTATTAATGGCTTCTGTCCTGTTGTTAACCGACAGTTTTTTGTAAATGCGGTTGATGTGTTGTTTGAGACCTCCTTCTGTAATCTGTGGACTTAATCTTTGGGCAACTTCTTTATACAGTAGTCCTTGAGAAAGAAGTTGTAGTATTTCTATTTGTCGTGCCGTAAGTTTTTCAACATTGTCGTTGCTTTTTCCGAACTTGTGAAAACTTTCCAACACTTTTTTGGCAATGACTCTAGACATTGGCGCTCCTCCGTTTAAAAGATTTCTAATGGCATCAATTGCTCCTTTAGTTCCTCCCTCTTTTAAAATGTATCCATTAGCTCCAGACTTTAATGCTTCAAATACTTTTGTATCTTGTTCAAATACTGTAAACATTAAAAAAAGCAAATCTGGCTTTTTTTGTTTTATTCGTAACATACACTCAATTCCATTCATAAATGGAAGTCCGATGTCCATCAAAACCACATCTACTTCTATTTTTGGAATTTCGATTAAGGCATCTTCTGCAAAACCGTAATGCCCCACACAACTTAAATCTTCTTCGTCACCTATTCTTTCACATAAGGCGTTTCTGATTTCTTCGATGTCCTCCACTATGGCTATTCTAGCGATTTTCATATGACAAATATACAAAAGTGAGATTTACCTAGGTATGTAACTTTAGTTATCAATGTAATTTCGGGCATTGGCCTTTAGCAATTAGCTCTTTTGATTGTATCCAAGATCACTTTTCAAGCTAAGCGATACTACTGTGCCTTGGCTTTCACCTGAGTCGATATCCAGCACAGCATCTATTTCTTTTGCTCTTTTTCTCATACTATAAAGCCCTCTTCCTCTTTTTAAATCCGAAGCAGCTGGTAGACCTTTTCCATTATCCGCTACATTAAATTTAAATGAATTGTTTTCATAACTCAAAGTTATCTGTGCGAAACTTGCTTGAGCATGTTTAACTATATTGTGCAAGCTCTCTTTATAAATCAAGAAAATATTTCTTCTAGTCATACCGCTAATTTCTACTTCATCTTTCAAAACAACTTTTTCGAAATCGAATTTTATATTATTTAGAGGTAAATAATCATTCGCGTAATTTTCCATTTGGATAAGCAAACTTTGCAATTTGTTATTGTTTGTATCCAAGGCCCAAATAATTTCTCTCATGCTTGAGATCAAATTAGTGGAAGCTTCTGACACTTTTTCTAAATGTTTAATTCTCCTTGGAGAATCTGGTTCATTGATTAATTCTTCGCTTAAGAACTTTATTACAGAAAGTCCAGATCCCATATCGTCATGCAATTCATCCGCGATGCGGTTTCGTTCTTGTGCTTGTGCATTTAACTTAGCAAGTTGTAGCTTTTGTTCTCTTAGTTTTCGTTGTACATATATCCGGGTCATGCCATAAATGCTTAGTCCAAGCATCAAGAAAATGAGTCCTTGGAACCAAATTTTTTGGTAATAAGGTTTATCTATGGTAAAAGGATATGAAAGGATTTCACTTCTAATATTGTTCGGATTTACGGAGAGTAGTTCTAAAGTATAGGTCCCAGGTTTTAGTCTATCATAATGAAAGTATGCTCCGTTTTCTGTTTTTATGTATTCATCTTCCAACTTCTTAATCCTCCTGAACAATTTAGTTTCCTTACTTGAATATTTATCTTTTCCAATTGCTTTAAATGAAATGTTGTTTTGTGATGCTTTAAGCACTAGATCTTTTCCAACATTAATTTTTGCAATCCTGTTGTTGATTTTCTTTTCTGTCAATTCAATCAAAGGTTTCGACAGATTGCTAGGCAAAGAATCAGGATTAAATTTTAGTAAACCTTGATTAGTACCCATCCATATATTTTTATGGCTATCCAGAATTGGTTTCCGAAGAGAAAATTTAGGGTTCAACAAACCTTGTCTTTGATTGAAAATGGTCTCTTCATTATTTGCAATATCAAAACTATGAACACCTTTTTTACTTCCAAAGAATACTTTGTTGTTATGAACTATTGGGCTAGAGGCATTGTAATCATTCTCCCAAATTCCTATTTTATTATTTACATTTAATTTGTCATCAATTACAAAATGAATTCCTTCTTCTGATGAAAAAATATAATTATTTGAATCAAAGGATTGAATGTCGTAAATCACCCCTTTTACATCATAAATATTTTTTAAATGGTAAATGTCATTATTCCTTTCAAGTTGATAAACAGACTTATTATCTTGATTGACAAAAGTAACAGCGTCTAAAACGAACATAACTTGACCAGCTATTCCAAAATGCAAAGCATCCTCAGCGCCTTCAATTACAAATTCATATTTTTCAGGATTCAGATTATCCCCATTCAAATTAAGCGTATAAAATCCATCTAAACACGATAAAATTAAATTGTTCTTACCTAAAGAATCGACTCGTCGGATGATGGTATTAAATTCTGCTACCTTGGTCCATTTATTTTCTGTCTTGTTATACCTGAATAGAAGATTATCACCAGATACCCACAGCGTATTATCTATTTGTTCTAGGCAACGAAACTTTAAAAAACCAAAATCATCGCTTTTGAAATCTTCTATTGAAAAATGATTTATGATTTCACCATCTAAAGAAGTTTGATATAAACCATTGTTTAAAGTAGTAAACCAAATATCTCCATGATTGTCTGTACTGATGTCTTCAACAACAAGGCTATCTAATAATGTATCGAAATAATTCTTTTTTTTAAGGTCAAAATCAATGGCAATGACACCTTTGTTAAGTAAATCTATCCATATGCTACCATCCCGATTTAAGTTGATGTCTCTAGCTAAATTTAAATTGATTTTTGAATTGTCTAATTTAAGCTTTGAGAAATCTTTTGTTTTTTTATTTAAGGTCCAGACGCCGTGTCTAAAGGTAGAAAGCATTAGTGTGCTTTCATCCAAATAAACTAAATCACTAATTTTTATTTCTTTTAAATTTGGTAATGGGATTCTACTTGTTGCAATGGTTTTAAACAAATCAATCTTTATTATTTCATGGTCGCAAGCTATCCAAATAAAGTTATCTTCAAATAGAAGTTTTGGAATCCTACTGTTGCTATTAGAGGACACAACTGTGCTGCTATTAATCCATTTATCTCCAACCAATCTATGAATCTCAATTTCAGATCCGAAATATGGTGTTCCAGCGATCATGACTACTTTTCCACCCGCATTTGTTTTTATAGCAAATCTTTTTGCTGAAGTTTTTATTTTGGGAGATTCCATAAATTTCTTCTGGGCAACATCAAATATTTTTATCTCATCTTTAACCTTCAACCAAATCTGATTCTTCAATGAGGAATAGTAAAACACATGGTATTCCTCTTGGATTGCTTCCTTAGAAGGATCCATGCATTGAAAAAATTCAAAAGAATTCGTCTTATAATTGAATTTATTTAGTGCGACAAAAGTGGAAAACCAAATGTCTCCATCTATGTCTTCAAAAAAATCGCTTTGGATGTTTTTACCTTTTAAACTTCCACTTTTAAATTCATCTTCTTGAAAATTAATCACCTGTAAACCATCAAATCTATTGAGTCCATTTATGGAACTGATCCATACATTATTTTTTGTATCAGTATAATTAAAACTATTATAAGTGGCATCTAAAATTCCTTCATCCTTTGCTAAGGCATGCAAGAGATGTGCGGAATTATTCATTTGTGACATGGCATAAGTAGAGCACATGATACATGACACTAGAAGAATAGTAATTTTTTTTAAAATGATATAATTATTAATCGATGACAATCAGTTTTCTTTTTTTTTAAAATGTATAGATTTAGTTACAATTTTACTTATTCTCCTAAATGGTAGGCAGAAATTTTTAAAGTTTTAAGTAAATTAGGTTATCAAATTTATTATCTAACTAAAATACAATTAAAATGGCTAACCAAAATATTGGAATAGGATTTCCAGTAGATCGAGTTGAATCCTTTTTGGATGATTCTCACAAACCGGATAATCACAGTTTAATCGGCATAGTGTTCGGAAGGGTCCAACAATCAGACACATCCTTTAAAAATTTTCCAGATCACATTGAAATATGCCAAATTTATTCATCAAATGATACTACCCCCATTACCTATCAGAAACGTAGAATTGAATTATTGGATGCGGGAACAAAGTCTCCTTTAAAATTTTGGATTTATGAAGAAAAAGAATTTACTGACAATGCTCAACCAACTCCGAATACTTATAAAAAATTAGTTCCAACTGCAAGGGCAGCTTCCGTTGGTGCTGATGATGTTATTGAGCATTCTACAAAAGGAAGAGATGATGGAGAAGAAGAAATGGAATTTGTTTTTTTTCCTGTAAGTGAGATAAGAATCTTAAAATCTTATTTAACATTAGAAGATGACCGATTAGTTATATCTGGAGGTATTTATAATCATGGTTCAACTGCTTTTTTAAATAGTCAAACAGATGGAGATCAAGAATTTCCTACCATGGTGGCAGAAGTAAAAAGTAATGGCACTGATTCCACGCCACCTGAAACTGGTCCAAGTATCCCTAATTTTTCTTTAGGCTCTCCTTGTCCTCCAGTTTGGTTTGCTCCACCTGATGGTGGTAGTGTTACATTTAAGAAGCTTGGTTCAGCAATACCAGATAATCAATTAAAAGGTATTTTTGATGCAAGACTACTTGACAATCTTACGAGACATTATGGTAATCATCATAAACTTATTGGGGAACAAGAATTTTTAAACAATGTTAAGCAAAGCTGGATAGAATTTATCAATCGATCCTTACTTGAACGTGGAAAACGACGCCGAGGATAAATGGTTTAAATTTTCTTCCTCAAAAGAGGAGGAAAATTTATTTGCAAAGAAGAAGGAGTATTAAACCACTCACACTATTCACTAAGTTTTATAGAAAAAAACGATGATTGACAAAATCAACCTAACAATGCATCTTCTTTGACGAAAGGCTGTTTATAAAGTCTTTTTCCAGTAGCCTTAAAGATCGCATTCGCAATGGCTCCTCCGGCAGGTGGTAAACTTGGTTCGCCAAGACCGGTGGGGTCTTCTTTACTTGGTACAAAATGCACTTCAATTTCCGGTTGCTCTCCCATTCGAATTAATCGATATTGATGAAAATTATTCGCTGATGGTTTACCATCTTCAAAACTTAGGTCACCATACATGGCATGGCCTATGCCATCAATAATGCCACCCTCGACTTGGTTGATTGCTCCAAGTGGATTCACCACTATTCCACAATGAATGGCACAGGTAATTTTCTTTACAACTGCTTGTCCGTCTTCTATCGCTACGTCTGCTATTTCAGCAACATGAGTGTTGTGAGAATAATACATGCAGAAGCCTTGACTTATTCCAGCTCTTGCTTTTCCCCACTTAGCTTTTTCCAAAGCTAATTTTGTTACGGCAATTGATTTTTCTGGATCGTATTCATAGCCAGCATCAGCATTGGATTTTGCCTTTTCAAATAGTTCAAGCCTCAAATCAATCTCGTCCTTCCCCATCTCTTTGGCTAATTCATCAAAAAATGATTGTTCAGCAAAGGCTAAAAAATTTGTATACGGTGCCCTCCAGGCTCCAGTGGAAATGTTACTTTCCAAACTGTTGGTATCTATCCGCATATTTGGGATGGCCCCAGCAGGGAAGAAATTCGTAATGTTATCGTACATGTTTCCATTGACACATGCTTCAGTTAAATGGTAAGCAGTTACTTCTCCATTTTTCACGCCTGCTTTTATTCTGTATTTAGAAGCTGGTCTATAGGTTCCTGAAACCATATCATCTTCTCTACTAAAAATCAGCTGTACCGGTTTATTTACTTTTTGAGAAAGCTGAGCCGCTTCGATGACAAAATCGCCGAACAGCCTTCTTCCAAAACCTCCACCCATTCTTGTCATCCCAACTGTGATGTCCGTCTCCGGTCTATCAAGTAATTTGGCCAATCGAATCCTCGCCCATTGCGGCGTTTGAACTGGTCCTAAAACTTCGGCTTTATCTCCTGTGATGTCCGCATAAAAATTCATTGGTTCTAAGCAGTTGTGCGGTAAAAAGGGAGCTTCATAAATTTTTTCTAAAACGATATCTGCTTCTGCAAAAGCTTTGTCAATGTCTCCATCGTTTCGCCTAGGTTCCTTTTGACGTTCCTGTAATAATTTATTTAGACCAGCGTCATGATCGCTTGTGTTTTCAACTGCATCGCTTTTTACCCACGATAATTTCAATGCCTTTCGAGCTTTCATTGCTGACCAAGTAGAGTTAGCTATGACAGCTACTTTCTCATTCATTATTCCTCTTAGATCGGATTGACTGTCTTCAAACTTAAAGATGTCTATAACGCCATTTACTTTTTTAGCCTCACTATCATCAAGACTACTGAGCTTCATTCCAAAACCAGGTGGTCTTGAGATTACTGCATAGACCATACCTTCTTTTTTGGTATCGATTCCAAACAAAGGCTTGCCACTCAGCAGAGGTTCGATGTCCACATTCTTCTTAGCTTGCCCTATTATTTTAAAGTCTGCAGGATCTTTCAATTTCACTTCTTTCGGTGCTTCTAATTTAGAAGCTTCTTCAGCAAGTTCTGCATAAGTGAGTGTTTCTTCATTCATGATGTTGCTCACGATCCCATTTTGAGCTTTGCATTCATTAAGTGATAAACTCCATCTATTTGCTGCAGTTTGTACCAGCATTTGTTTTGCAGTTGCTCCTACCTTTCTTAGAGACTCCCAGCCTTGTCTTATGGACTGGCTGCCCCCAGCAACTTGTCTTTTATACCAATCTGTATTTAAAGAAGCTTGTTCTACTAAAACATTTTTCCAATCCACCTCCAATTCTTCTGCAACAATCATTGGCATGGATGTTTTTATATTTTGTCCAATTTCTGGGTTTGGAGACATGATGGTCACAACCCCATTATTCCCTATCTTTAAAAAAGCGTTGAGCTCATTCCACTTTTCTGGAATCTCTAAACTTGGAATTGCTTTTTTTGCAATCTCCACATCAGCTTCACAATTGTAAAAATTAAAGCCTAAGATTAAACCTCCTCCAGAGAGAATCGACTTTTTAAGAAATGAACGTCTTTTTATGGTGTGCTTATTACTTGAATTCATTTTGTTGCAGTTTTAATGGCAGATTTTATTCTTTTATATGTTGCGCATCGGCATATATTCCCTCTCATTGCAGTGTCAATCTGATCATCTGTTGGATTAGGATGTTGTTTTATTAATGATGATGCTGACATCATCTGTCCCGCTTGACAATATCCACATTGTGGCACATCGTGTTCTCTCCAGGCATCTTGAATAGGATGCCTTACGATATCAGATAATCCCTCGATTGTTGTAATCTCTTTTTCTGCTATGCTTGAAATAGGAATGGAGCAAGATCTTGCTGCATCTCCGTTAACATGAATTGTACAAGCTCCACATTGAGCAATTCCACATCCATATTTTGTCCCAACTAAATTTAAGTGGTCTCTTAAGACCCAAAGGATTGGAGTGTCGGCATCTGCTTCAACTTTATGCATTTTGCCATTGACTTTGATGTTGTATGTTGCCATTGGTTTTTTTTTTGAAGATAATGAATTTTTCGAACATGCGAACATGCGAACTATTCGAACAGGCGAGCTATTCGAACAGGCGAGCTATTCGAACAGGCGAACTATTCGAACAGGCGAACATGCGAACTATTCGAACAGGCGAGCAGGCGAATGACAAATGACAAATTGACGAATGACGAATTGACGAATGAGCGAATATAAACAAAAGACTACCTTAAAGATTCTAATTTAATAATACTTTTGAGTGATTGCTCATGAAACTTTATGCTAAAGTTATTTCCTCGCAATCTAAGATCTCTATTAAGAGGTTTTGAAAATCCTTTCAAGTCAAAAGGAAGCGGGTAAGTTTCAATAAATTTTTCCAAACGATCTTGAATCACAAACTCGACATGTTCCCAGCCTTCTTGATATAAGCTTCCCTTTTTCGGAGCTGGCAATTCTAAAACCTTTATCAGCCGCTGCCTGTACTTCATCGCTTGACTAAGCTCAAAGACAGCAATCTCACGTCCATTAATTATGGACTCTTTTAGCAATTGATGATCACTTGTGAGTTTAGCTTTTATCAATTGATACTTTTCTATGGATTCCACACGGTAACAAATGTGATCTAGGTCGAAATGTTTTACTTCAACATTTTTGAGCGCTAGAAATTCAAAAACACGATCGAGAAAATCATTCGGCGGAGGTAAATAGTGCATTCTATAAAAGGTTTTACTCTTCTTCTATTAAATGATCTGTAAAAAGAATGCCATTTAGGTGATCAATTTCATGTTGAAAAATCACCGCTGTGAAATCTTCTACCATTTCTGTGTGATGTTTTCCGTTTAAATCATCGTACTCAATTAGAATGGCGTAAGAGCGATTTTGAGTAGTTGCCCTTTTGTTTGGAATGGATAAACATCCTTCAGGACAAGGTTGTGTCTTTTTAGAGTATTGAATTATTTTAGGATTTAAGTAGACTTCAAATGGAAATTCTTCTTTATCAAATCTTTGTATCCATATAATGTTTTTAAGGACACCCACTTGCGGTGCAGCAATGCCTACACCTAAATTTGTACTATCCTGTACAGTAGTTAATAATCTATTTACAAAGTGGTTTAACACTTCATCCTTCGAATTAGGTTTTATGTATTCACTTTTTGTCCTAAGCAATGTAGAATCTGTAGCACTCGTGGTCAAGTACAACCTCATCGGTTCATCAATTCCTTCATTAAGAATTAATTCTTTTTGTTGATTTGAAAACTTGCCTTTTAAGGTAGATTCCTTCAGAGCCGCATTAGAAACACATGAAAAACAACTTGAGAAAATAAAGAATGGAATGACAAAACACTTTAAATAGTAAAACAAACTAATGATTTTAGATTAGAGATTTAGTTTTAAGTATTCTGCAGGTAATTTATAAACATCTCCTTTCTTATAAAAAGAAAATCCACTTTTCATCAATATTTTTCTGGAAGCAATGTTATTCGGATCTATGATGGCTACTAATGCTTTTGCGCCCGGAATGGATCGTCCAATTTCAACCATTTTTTTTGAGATTTCTGTTCCGTAACCACTGCCCCAGAATTCAGGATAGATGGAATAGCCTATTTCATAAACATTTTCTTCAAAGGGTACTACTTTAGATATACCAGCAAAGACTTGGTGATCCCTTATATAAACTGAAAATATTCCAAGCTTGTTATGCTCGTCATTGATTTCAAGGATTTTGGCAAACCTTTCAACTCCTTCAATTTCTTCTAAAGGTTTTGACGTTATGTATCGCATAACTTCAACATTTGTCACTAAACCTAGGTAAGACTTTAACTCTTCCTCAATGGTGTAGCTGTAAATCAATCTCTCTGTAAATAAATCCATTATCACTTCTTGGACTCGTAAATAAAATTTATACAAATCCTGTTGCACAATTACCAAAGCCTTTATATACAGAGAAGTCTCTGAGTAAAGGACTTAATTTACTTAAATATACACAAAAGATTTTTGAATGCTTAACTATGCTGACTGTAGTTTGCTAACAAAAGGATGCTTAATGATTGAAGTATCATTAATAAAATGGCTAATGCGATCTTTATTAAAGAAAAATGAGTTTGGATCTCCTTTCCCATCTACCAATTGTCCATTAGCAGAATGCACTTGTATGTATCCCAAGGATGCTAAAAATTCTATGCAATTATCTTCTGGTGCTTCTATTAATAAGATTGGCTTATGCGTCTTTATGGTTTGCTCACCACCTAATAATGCAAAATATTCGTAGCCTTGCACATCCATTTTAATAAAGTCTGGCTCAAGCTTAAAGTCATCTAATTTTTTAACTTGAAATTTATGCTTATCTACTGTGACAAGCTTGGGATCGTGATTTGGTAAAACATGCTTTAATAAGCCTACAGCATTTTCATAGTCAAAAGAGCCCAAACCATCAAAGGTGTAATTTCTGTACTTAGGCAAATAAAATTCTTTTGTCTCTACACTGTTTGCTAATCCTGTGTTGTGAATGTGGATATTGGAATTTCCTTTGGTTTGTTTTACAAGCTTATCATATAAATGTACGTTTGGTTCAAAACCAATAATCTCTGCATTTGGTAGCAATCTTGAAACATCATGGATGGTGTCTCCTCTGTTTGCACCAATATCTACGTACGTAGATATATTGTTAAAGTACTTAAAAAAGCTATAATCCTCCTCATAGAAAGTTCCGGTGAGGCTTCTTAGTTTCTTTTGAGTAGCAAATCTAGTGTCCTGTAAACCAGGAAAATACGTTTGGAGATTACGAATAAAAGTCTTCACAAGAAATATTTATGGTTTCGAGTATGTAAAGTAATGTTTAAAGATAGTTCAAATAGTGTTCCTAATATATCTTAAAGAGATTATTAATATCAAAAATGCTCCAAATTGTTAATGTTAGGAAAAATAATAAAATTTAACATTTGTTCGAAAATAGGATTTTTAAGCATTAAATTGCTGAAACGATATTGTCATGTACTATTACTACACGTTTATTTAATCACCAATTTCAAGTAATTCATAACCCTGACTTAAGCACTTCACTTTGCCATCAAAGCCCTTGATTTCGTTTTAAAAATCCATAAGTTTGCATGACAATCGACCCAATAAATATTCAAGCTAAATCTATTTCTAAATTAATTAAACTAACTATTACAAAGCTGAAGCAACAAAGCCCTTATGGGCTTTTCTTTTTGACAATAGCTTCAAAATCTTCGATCGTATCAATATCCATTAAAACCGATTCATCATCAATGTTTATAGTCAGCTGCTTACTTTCATTATTTTTTATAACAGATTGGCATCCATTCAACGCTTGACAAGCTAAAAGTTCTTCTTTATAAGAAGCACTGAAACAAACAGGATGTCCTGGAATGCCTTTGAACTCAGGGCGGAATATGAGATCCGTAGACTTATTACCTTTAATACTTTCCAGCATTGCATTATAAATCTGAGTACTTATTAAAGGCATATCGCCAAGACAAATCAAATAATGAGAACTGCTAACATTTGCTCTTCTTATTCCAGTTTTGATTGAGCTAGTCATGCCAGTTTCATAAGCTTCATTATTCGTGATGATTAGTTTTGAGTGCTTTGGTGTAATTTCTTTAATGATCTTATAGTCAAACCCGAGAACTAAGATGACTTCATCGATGGTTGAAGCCAGCAACTGGTTTAATGAATTTAGCAAAACACTACTCTCCTCAAATGGGAGCAATAGTTTATTAAGATTGCCCATTCTTTTGGACATTCCGGCCCCTAAAAGTATTGCTGATACCATTTTAGTTAATTATTGTCTAAATCTTAGTACTATCCTACTCATTAAGCTGAATATAAACATAATGGCAGTATCTTTGTCATTTTCAAAGAATAATGGATCTAAGCTTTAAAAATATAGTTGAACCACGCACAAAGCAAATCTTCAAAGATGTCTTGAAGTCTTATCCTGAATTGCAAAATCATAAGATTATATTAGAAGGTCGACGTCTTCGGCTTGCTACCATGCTTGCTCAGCCAGTAATTGGATTTAGAAATATTTTTAGCAAGAAAAAAAGATTTAAAATATTTATGTCATTACATGTCATCCAATCTAAAGATGTTGAAGTAGAGCAATTGCCTGATGATATTTTAAAAGGCTGGTTCGCTCATGAACTCGGACATTTAGTCGATTATCTCCCTTATTCAAATTTTCAAATGCTAATCTTTGGATTAAAGTATTACTTCAATCCTGCTTTTAAGAAAAAAGCAGAATATGCAGCAGATGAAGAAGCTGTCAAACATGGTTTCGGAAGCGAACTCATCAAAATGAAAAGATTCATCTTCGACAACGATCTAATCTTTGAAAACTACAAAGCTCGTCTGCGTAAATTTTATCCTTCCATCGAAATCATAGAAGAAAAAATGAAAACTGCTTCTTAATCAATTTTTATTTAATAGAAGGCAATCGTTTTACTGCAACAGATTCAAAAGCTTTTAAAAAGGCTTAAAAACACCATTCAAATAATACTTCTATAATTCGAAAGAAGTCCTGACGCCATACATCAATCATTAAAAAAATCTCACCATCGCAACAAAAAGAGATTTCAAATCATTATTTTGGTAATAGGCCAATAAAAAAGGTCAAAGCGTTCGAAAAATACCAATTAATGACAGTCAAAAGAGCATTTTTCTTAACTACATGCCTAATTTTCATTCTTTTCTCTTGTAGAAAAGATGAAATAAACATTAGTAAAACTGTTCATGTAGAAGAACCAAATGTGATAGATGGCTATAATACCCCCACTGAATTCATTAAAGGAACAGTCTATGGCCAAATATTAGATGAGCAAGAAAAACCAATTTCTGAAGTCAATATTCTTCTAGATGATTATCAAACCCAAACCAATAAAGAAGGCTTTTTTCAATTGAAGGACATTCAAATGAACAAATTGGGCACATTCTTAAAAGCTGAAAAATCTGGATACATAAATGGAAGTAAGGTCTTTTACCCTACTGAAGGCTCTTTAAATAGGATCGAAATCAGTCTGATCGAAAAAGATAACTCAAAATCTTTCAGTTCTTTTAGCGGTGGTGAAGTTTCTGTAAACGAAGAGGTAAACTTAAGTTTTACTCCAAACAGTTTTGCTTATGAAGACGGAGAGATTTATTCTGGGGATGTTTTTGTTTTTGCTAAATTTTTTGATCCAAGCATCATAGGATTTTCTAATCAAGTTCCAGGAGATTTAAGTGGTCTTCAGCCTTCCTTAACCAACAAAGAAGTTTCTCTCTTCTCCTTTGGGATTTTATTAATCGAATTATACGATGCGCAGTTTCAAAAACTCAGTTTAATCGAAGAAAATTTTGTCAGTATTTCTTTGCCTATATCTTCTTCTTTAGCTGGTATAGCACCCGAAGAAGTTTCCCTTTGGTTTTTCAATGAAAATATTGGAAAATGGGTGGAAGAAGTTACTGCAATTAGAATTGAAAACACCTACAAGGCAGAGCTGAAACATTTATCCTTTTGGAATTGTGCAATCCCAGATGAATCAATTAATCTGAAAATTAATATCAAAGAATTGGATGGATCACCTTTGAAAAATACGGAATTGCAAATTTCTCTGATCAATGAATCAAATCTTTTCAAACAATATACCAATGAAGATGGTGTAATTTCTTTAAATGTACCTCAAAACAAAAGTGTTTTAGTTAAAGCTTATGATCGATGTGGAGGCCAAATACTGAATGAAAATATAGGGCCTTTCTTTAATGACGAAACTGTTGAATTAAAATCTTTTGATCAGGAAATTTCAACAACTAGTATTAATGGTTTTTTAGTTTGTGAAACTAACGCTAAAGCAGAAGCTATCGCCGTTGTAAAAAAAGACAATCAAACTACTTATCACTACGTTGGAAATACCTTTGAAATTTTATTGAAAGATTGTGATAAGACAAATGACTTTTACAATGTCAGCTTTGTCAGCTTAGAAAACCAATTTGAAACTGGAGAAATTTTAGTTCAATCTGGACAAGCAAGTAATGTTGGAATTGTGGATGTTTGTAAAGAAGAAACGGAAGAATACATCAATTTTAGGGTGGAAGGCGAAGAATCAATTTTTGCATTTTATGATCCTTTCTCTTACACCATAGACTTTTTGAGTCCAAAATACACACATTTAGAAGCCTGGAATCCCGAGTTGAATCTGAGAATTGAAATCAATCTTCAAGGCATGCGCGCAGGAAGTTTTGCAGCAGATTCACCTCAAAACGGTCTTTTCTTCAATAACCATGTATACTTTGAGGACCAAGGCATAGGTTTCGATGGATTTATGGAAATCGCTCAAGTAGAAACTTATGGCGAGGTTGGTGAATTTATTACGGGTTATTTTTCAGGAAGGGTGAGCCATCCCATCAGTCAAAATAATTATTCCTATAAAAACATCTCAGGATCTTTTAAGGTAAAAAGAGAGGCTAACCAATTAGATGGTAGTTACACAGAGTTCATTTCTCAGAACTATAGGTTTATTGAGCCTAACTTAAAAGGCGTTTTAAGCAATGGTGTTTTTGAAACCATTTCTGATCCGCTGACAAACTTAGATGGCATATCAATAAAATTTTATGGAGAAGGAATAGGTAGTTATTCTGACCCAAATGGAGTCGGCAATTTGAATGGGATCACCCATCAAATGGAAGAAATTAACTGGGCATTGGTGGACAACAACATTAGAGAATTCATAATCACAGATTTTGGAGAAGTTGGTGAAATGGTTAAAGGATATTGGTCCGATGATGTTGAACGAACCAATCTACAAAACAATGAAAGATATTCTGCTTTAGGCGCATTTGCCATATTGCGAACAAAATAAAATAAAACGATTTATTGACCTTAAATGAAATTATAAAAGGTTGCCAAAACTATGACAAGAAATGTCAGTTTGAATTGGTTAATAAATACTCTGGGTATTTAAAAACCATCTGTCGTGCCTATGCGCATGATGAAGCAACCGCAAAAGATATGGTTCAAGAATCGTTTATGGTTATCCTCACAAAAATTGAGGCTTATAAGCCTATAGGCTCTTTCGAAGGGTGGATGAGAACCGTCACTGTCAATTGTGCTTTGAATTGGTTAAGAAAAAGAAAGCTAATAAAGAAAACGGATCTGATGGCTGTTCGCGATGATAAGATGGAACCAAAGATTTACAATGAGTTAAGTAAAGAAGATGTACTAAAAATCATTCAAGCTTTACCAGATATGCACAGGCTTGTTTTTTCATTAATTGTACTCGAAGGGTATACACACAAAGAAGTTGGAAAAGAGCTAGGCATCAAAGAAGCTACTTCTAGGTCTCACTTTTTGCGGGCAAGAAGAAAGCTTCAAGAGAAATTAAACTTAAAAAAAATTAAACTACATATTGCCATATGAAATGGAATAAGTTTACAAAGAAAGTCAATCAAGAACTTTCTGATTATCATTCAGAACAAGATCCTCTTGAGATATGGGCTGGTATTGAAGACCGAGTTGATCTTTTGAATGCTAAAAAGAAAAAGAATAGAAAACCAATTTGGATGGCTCTAGGTATTTGTGCTTCATTAGCAACTTTTTCTTTTTTCTTTCTTGATGGAAATAAATTCGAAAAAGAATCAAAGCATGCTGTTCAAATAACGGAATTGAATCAGCCTTCACAAACAGTACTTGAAAGCCATTTAATTAAAGACAAAATTTCTACCAAAGAAGAAAGCGCTCTTATCAAAACTAAAATTAAGAACTCCAAAACCGAATCAAATCAACAATCAACTTATCAGATTAATAAAATTTTACCTTTTAGTCTTAGAGCTCAAAACACAATTTTTGAAAAAACTAAACCAAAGGCGACCAATACACATTTTAAAGCTAATCCTTTAACTAAGCACAGTCCTGATCTTGGTTTGCAAAAAGAAAGGTTAAATCAAATTTCTCTATTAAACTCACTGCCATTAAAACCTATGGTAATCAATCTCATTGATAAAGACATTCCTTTAAAAATCAATTTAGATAAGATTGCAACTCAAAGAATAGCGCTAAAACCGACTTCTAAATTTTCAATTGGTTTATACAGTTCAATTTATTTGACAGATAAAAAAATGAAAACTACTTCAAAAGATGCACAAACACTTTTAGAAGCCAGATTAGATAAGGAAAAGAGCCTTGAAACGCTTAACTATGGTCTAAGTTTTGGGTTGCAGATTAAAAAAGGATTCGGTATCGAATCAGGTATTGAATACCTTCAAATAAATGAAACTTTCAATACCCTTGAAACTGAGGTCAACACTGCGATAATTGAAGGGACTGAAACCATTATAAATAATGTCGCAAACGAAAGTGTAAGCATTACAGGAGATGTTGTGGAGACTACCACCATTAACAGAGACTTTCAAATTTACAATCGATACAAATTAATCAACATTCCGATCTTCTTCAGCTATACTTTAGAGAACAATAATTGGGCACTAAAAACAAGTGCTGGTGTTTATGCAAATCTTAATTTGAAGGCGACAGGAAGAATACCTAATGGCTATGGGCAATCAGTAGCATTAGAAGAGCTTACAATTTATAAAAACACTGTAGGGTTTTCTTATGGATTGAATGTTGCATTGCAGAGAAAAATAAGTGCAAAATGGACTCTAAACTTATCTCCTAGTTTGAGGATTTATCCTAAAAGTTTTACCATCGACTCCAATCCAATTCATCAGAAATATAATCTTTTAGGGACAAGTTTGGGAGTAAATTATACCTTATAAAAAAAATGAAAAAAATAATTCTGTAAGCCGCTAAATATGGTTTCTCATTTATTTTCCTTTTTCTTTTTCATCATTTTGATGTCGTAATCATCCATTGTGCCTTTTATTCTAAGGTTTAGATAACGAGTTTTTTTATTCGAATCCTTTTCAATAATTTCATCAAAAGTCTCTTCTTTGTCATCCGTTTTTTTATTACCAAATAACTTATTTCGGGCACCTTGATTAACTATTTTCCAAGGAATGCGAACATAATATTCCAAAGCTCCAAGTAAGGACTGCTTTCCAGATAACTCATAATGGCCAAGTCAAATCGAACAGAAGATAAATTCTTAATTTGGGATTACTTGTTCAAATACTTCATATTCCGTGATAAATTTCTCGTATTTTTCTTTCGCACTCATTGTTAGTAAACCAAAGATTCTTTTTTGAAGCGCAGCAATTCTATTTTGAAGATTTATACTGCGCTTTAATCCAATTCAGGAAATTTGGAAAATAGTGGTTCTAGCTTTGATTGTTCAATGATCATAATTTTTGAATGCGAAAGACTTTCAATACTGAGAAGGGACTTTTTCTCATTGAACAAGGTCATGTAATCTCTAATCCACCAATTTTTATTAGAAAATTGTAAGGTGTGATCTTTGCCAGTTTCTGTTTTATAAAAAGCCCTCAGGCATCCACTTGCTACAAATATTTGGATCTTCCTGCTGGAATGCTCCTTAAGAATTAATTCACCTTTCTCTAGTTTCTTTCTATGATGATTGCTTTAAGATCTTTGACAAATTCATCTGATAGAGCAATACCTTTTTCTAAATATTCAATTAATTCTTTCATTTCAATTCATTAGCACTGACGATTTGGAAAGATGCCGTTTCTCTAGCAAAGTGATGAGATATAGCGAACATTATCTATTATTGTTTCTGTATTTTATTTTAGAAGCTTTTTAAAGATAAACAGAGACTGTCATCACAAGCATTATCACCCCTAAAAGAATAAAAAAGAGTGGTAAAACGAATTTTAGCCATTTATCAAAACCGATCTTTACAATTGCCAAAGAAGCTAAGATCAAACCAGTTGGGCTTATGAAATAAAATAAACCCATCCCAAATTGGTAAGCATTTACAATTATTTCCCTTCCTATTCCAACTGTATCCGCCAATGGTGCCATGATAGGCATTGACAATACTGCCAATCCCGAAGAAGATGGTATAAAAAAGGATAAGCCTGCGTATAAAAACAGCATAACATTTGCAAAGAGCCCTTTGTTCATTCCTTCTGTGACTCCACTAGCATAATATAGCATGGTGTCACTAATCAAACCATCATCCATAATAATTGTAATACCTCTAGCAATGCCTATAATGAAAGCTACGCCTAATAAATCTGCAGCTCCTTTTGCGAAAGCTTCCATAAAGTCATTTTCTTTTAGCTTAGCTAAAAAACCTATGATGATAGCCCCTATCAAGAAAGTAGTCGTCATTTCTACAAACCACCAGTGCAATTTGGATACACCTATTATCATAATTATAAAAGTCGATGCAAATACAAAGAGTATCAATTTCAACCTATTCGTTAGTTTTAAATCTTTGCCTTCATTTTTAGCTCCGAATAGCGTTTCCATCTGTTCCTTTTGATCAAAGATGATTGACTTCCTAGGATCAGCCTTTACTTTTTTAGCATACCTAAGGATATAAAAAATGCAAATGAACGTACATAAAGCCAACATCCCAATACGTCCATTTAAGCCGGTTGTCCAAGTGATACCTGCAGCATCAGAAGCAATAATGCTCGAAAAAGGATTTGAAGTGGAGCACATAGTCCCTACGGCCGAGCCAATAAATATACAAGCCACCCCGACAATGGCATCATATCCAGCAGCTAAAAAAACAGGTATCAAAATAGGAAAAAAGGCCATTGTCTCTTCTGCTAAACCAAAGGTTGTTCCTCCGATTGCAATTAATAAAGTAACAAGAACAATCAGTAAGTATTCTTTTCCTACTAAAGTTTTGGCAAGTGAGGCAATGCCCGCATCAAATGCACCTGAAAGATTCATTATCCCAATCAAACCTCCAATAATGAGCACTAAAAAAATAATATCAGCCGCTGCAATAATACCTTTAATTGGAGATTGAAGAAATGCAATAATCCCTTGAGGCTTTGATTTAACCGTTTGATAAGTTTTAGGTATTCCAATTGCTTTGTAGATCCCACCCCCAGTAAAATTCTCAATAGGGATTTTTATATTGAGCTCATCTAATGTCTGCTGCGTGGCTGGTAACTCTTTAGATTCGTTTTGACCACTTTGTATTAAACTATTGCCTTCTTTATTGTAAGTTAATGCATCAAATTTTCCGGCTGGAATAAGCCAAGTAAGTATGGCTACTAATCCAGCAATGATGAATAAGATGGTTTGAGCACTTGGGAACTTTATATTTTTCATTAAAGTTTTACTGATTTTTGTTCTTGAATTTAAAAATAGTAAAAATAAAAGGATAAAATAATATTGCTTCGAAATCTAGTGCACCATCTATGATCTTGTACAAGAGTTAAGTTTGAAATAAACAAAAAACATTTAACAATAAATCCATCTAATTGGATTCTACCTTTTACAAAATAATTAGTTTCTTAGTTATTTTATTCCCTTCTAATTCTTCAGTAATAAAATACATGCCACTAGATAAGGTACTTAAATCTAATCGTTTTTCTGATTCATTTCCTAAAATCAAAAATGATCAGCTTTAAACCCGAAATGAGCACAGCGAAAAAAGATGCTATTGAATCCACCACTTTTCATCCTGGTTTTAAAGTAGCTATGAAATTTTCGGAAAAGTTTTATCCAGATGCTATTACTTGTAAAGTAGAAACCGGTGAAAAAGGATTCTATGATATGGCTTTTAAGAAAAGTACAAAAGACAATGTGCTTGGATTTCTTTGTACCGGAGGTGAAACTCAAAAGTATTATGCACTTAAGTCCGAGCAAGAAATTATCTCCAACTTACTTCAGGAGCTAGATGAAATGTTTGATGGAAAAGCATCAGCATCCTACTCAGGAAATTACATCTTAGAAAATTGGGGGCAACATGAATTTACAAAAGGCACTTGGACGCAAGCTATCCAAGAAAAAAAATCTCAATTAAAAATTTTTAATCTACCCTTAGACAATAAGGTCTATTTTGCAGGAGAAATTCACGACACTTATCAGCAAATGGGTGTACCCGGGGCAATACCATCTGGGTATTACGCTGCTGATAAAATATTGTCCGACGAATAAAAAAATTTCAAACTCCAGACTTAATCTACAGATAAGAAATAAATTTCAGCCTGACAATGAATTGAATTATAAATGACTCTTCTATTTCTAGATCTTACCGTATTTGAAATTATAGTGACCGAATTTGAATTACTTTAGGTTTATTTTCAGATTTTCTTTAGGTTTACTAAACCTTGAAGGTTTAGTAAACCTGTCAGAGTCCGAGTCAGAGTCCGAATCCAAGATCATTCGGACCAAAACAAAAACTTTTATCCTTTGTGCTCTTAGAGTTTTAGTTCATATAGCCTTGATGTTGTATTATGAGCATTTTTATCTAAGGTGATACAATCTTCTATTTTTGTTTTGCCCATTCATCCCAATCAATTTCTCTTCCTGGGTAAGCAACATTATTGAAAGGCCATGTTGTTTTTATCCACTCTTTTACCGTTTCGAATAAATGTTTATCTAATCCTTTGGGAACTTCACTTTGCCTTACCCACATACATATTTGAGCATCATAATCAAATTTAGTAGTCGGATAAATGTAAATGCATCCAAGGCATCTTGTTTCATCCGGACTCATGACTGTGTAAGCAAATGATGAACCTTTTTGAAATTCTTTTTGATGCCACCCAAGGTCAATAAGGTTTTGTTCAATGGTTAATCCTCGAGGCCACTTATGATTGGGCCCAAACGGCTTTGTTTTTTGTAAGTGTGCTGAACTTGACATTACTGCATCATAATCTTTAACCACGTCGGACACGCTTAGCATTCTTATTTTCATAAGATTTGTTTCCAAATCTTTCGGAATTTCAAAATTTGTTGGTATAAAATGTTTGTCACTCATTTCTTTATGATTGGTTGCTATTTACTTTTGATCCATCATCATTAGAAGAAGAACCTAAGGCTGCAAGAATTAACACAAATTAGGACAGAAACAAATGGCATAACATTTTGAAGTTTGGTTCCTTCTTGCTAAATTAAAATGCCTCGGCAATATTAAAGTAGTAATTATTTGTTCGCCTTCCAACTCCATAGTCCAGTCGAAGATTGAGGTCTTCGTGCTTATCAATTAAAAATCGCACCCCAATTCCAGCAGATAAGTTCATTGTTTCAAGATTGAATTGGTCAACTTTGTTTGCCACACCTCCGTATCCAGCAAAAACGGTAAACCCCCAAAGAGGGGTCAATTTCTGCCGCCATTCGACTTGCATGCTTAGCAAATGACGATCCGTAAATCGCCCTTCAAAGTACCCTCTCATGATTTCATCTCCACCAAGCCTGCCCAATTCGTGCAAAGGAGTATCTCCATGACTGAAGTGCATCAAACATTGGAACGCGAGTGTGCTCTTTTTGTGTTCGAGAGGTTGAGTAAAATACCTTAGGTCAAATCTTGTTAATTGAAATTGATGAGATCCACCTAGATAAGATCCATAAAACCCATGAGTAAGTTCAATGTACATTCCTTCCTTTGCATTAAGCAGATTATCTCGACTATCATAAAGCACTGCTAATTGAATACCAGATGAAGTAGAGCCCAATGCTCCTGTTTGCTCGTCTCCTTCCAGCAATCCACCAGGATGAGCTTTTACTTGACTGATCTCATTATATCTAAAGCCGCCGCCAAAAAATAGATATGGGACAAACATGTTCTTATAAAAAATAGGTTCAAGCAGAATTTGGCTATATTCAAACTCTTCTTCGTTAGCGTCTAATGTACGCTGACCTATTCCAAAATATAAACTTGGAAAAGATTGTATCCAAACATTGCCAGCAAGTACATATCGCTCTTCTGGAGAAAAAATTTCGAATCCCGAATAAAAAAGGTATTTATTTTCTATGGAATATTGGATAGTTAGCGGAATATTAGAAGTTCTTGTTTCGTCTCCAGAACCGTTCAATTTGAAAAGGCCCTTCACACCTACTCCAAAGCTTAAATTTGTTTCGGGAGCATAAGAAACTACAGGAGTCAGAATTGCTTTAGCAGGATATAAAGTGGAATCTTTGGCTACTGCCTTCTTATTCGGGTAAATGGTTAAAAATTCAATTGCTTTTTCCAAAAATTGTGAATACCCCTTCAAAGGATTTAACACAAGTGTTAATAATATTAAAAAAGGAAGGGATCTTATCATAAACATGTTCATTAATACATGTAAGTTATAGGTTTATTGGAATTGATTCCACTATTCTTTAAAAGTTTTTTTTGGCAAGTAGGAGTCGACACTGTAATTGTCGAAGACTAAATGATCATTCATTTTCTAAAGCTAAATACTTACCAATAATTATACCTACAAGAATCGCCAAATAGAGTTGACCTATAATGCCGACACATAAGGCTAAAGATTTGGCTAGTTGATGAACGGGAACAATATCACCATACCCTACCCCTGTCAAAGTGATGTAAGAGAAATAAAGTAAGTCATAAAAATCTACTCCTTTGGGAATGGAGAATGCATTTTCCAGTTGCATGTCAATTACAAAGAAGAAAGGCGCAGCAATGACCCCAAGAATTAAATAACCTGAACTAAGGGCTAAGACATCATTGATAGAAACTGATTTAGGCTGAAAAACATATTGCATCAATCTTATAAAAACCAAACCAAAAAACAAAAAAGTAATGACGGGGTTTGCGATAGAAATTATCTGAGTGTCTTGATACAACATAAATAGAAAAAATGAAACTGCACCTAATACTCCTAACAACAATAAATCTTTATAACTTTTTGAGGTATAGATGCAAGCCATTAGAAATCACCATCCCATTGGTAAAATCTAATAATAGGTGCCCAAATGAAACTAGGGATGCAAGTGCAGGTAATACCAACATCAAAACCAAACTGATTAGAAAATATAAATAGTTTGGATGTTCAAAATGTTTTTGAAAAAACTGTACAATTTGTTTCATTATTTTAAGATTACATTTAAGACATTAACC
>CALDYJ010000063.1 GCA_937941095.1 uncultured Saprospiraceae bacterium
TTTGGTTTACCTATACTAGAAGCATTTCATGCTGAAGTCCCAGTCATCACTTCTAATGTTAGTTCAATGCCAGAAGTAGCTGGACAAGCAGCCATTCTTATTAATCCAGATGATCATCATGAAATTTATCAAGCCATGAAAACCTTGAATGGTTCAGAAGATTTAAAAAAAGAACTTATCAAAAAAGGGAAGATTCAACGAGAAAAATTTTCTTGGGACATTGCTTCAGAAAAAATATATGCTAGCCTCAAAAAAATTGCTTTAAATTAAATTATCTGATTAATTTTATATGGAATGGAACAAAACAATTTCATACTTGGAACAAAAAAAGGCTTGCTTTACTATGTGATGAGTGAAGGTAAATATGTTTTAAAATCTAATCATTTTGAAGGAATTCCTGTAACTGCTTTTCTTAATGACAATAGAACAGGCGTCTGGTGGGTAGCATTAAATCATGGCCATTGGGGGGTAAAATTGCACAAAAGTGTTGACGAAGGTCAAACTTGGGAAGCAGTTGATGTACCAAGCTTTCAAGAAGGCAAAGAATACAAAGCTGGTGTTCCTGCAACAGTAAAAGATATTTTTTGCATCCAACAAGGAGGCGAAGATGAAAAGGATACTCTTTGGATAGGCACTAGACCCGGTGCTCTTTTTAAAAGCGAAGATTATGGAAAAACTTTCCAACTAAATCATGCCCTTTGGGACTTGCCTTCCAGAACTAATCCCAACCAATGGTTTGGAGGAGGATGGGATGAACCCATTATACATTCGATTGAGTTACACCCAAACAACAAAGACCACATTTACTTGGGCTTAAGTGTAGCAGGAGTGTTTGAAACTAAAGATGGAGGTTCCTCCTGGTCTGCGATAAATAAAGGATCGATTGCTGGTTTTTTACCAGATCCAAATGTAGAATTAGGACATGATCCACATAGACTTTTAATCTGTAAAAACAATCCTAATGTTTTATGGCAACAAAACCATTGTGGTGTTTTCAAAACAGAAAATAGTGGTCAAAATTGGATTCCTTCAAGTAAAGAAGAGGAAGTTGCACATTTTGGATTTGCTCTTGCTATAGATCATGACAATCATAATGAAGCATGGATCATTCCAGCAATTAGTGATGAAATTAGAATTGCTAATGATCAAAAATTAAGAGTATACTACACCAACGACTCCGGAGAAAATTGGACCTCGAGATCCAACGGATTACCACAACAAAATTCTTTTGACTTAGTCTATAGACATGCATTCGACAAGCAAAATAATACATTAGCCTTTGGCACAACCACTGGAAATCTATATTTATCGAAAGACAAAGGATTGAATTGGATGACGGTATCAAACAACATTCCTCCAGTAAACGTTCTTCATTTTATTTAGCTAAATTTTTATTCCTTGACAAAAGTAGGCAGGTCTTATAATTTAGCTTTTTGGTTTCATGTTTTAATAACCATATTTGCATGGATCGGTCCCTTTATTTTTGACTGGAGACTGATGCTCATTTGCTACGCTTACGTTGTCCTCCAATTTCTATTTTTTGGCGAATGCTTTTTAAATCGTGCACACGCTATGGATGATGATGACGATGCAACGCTTTATTCATTTATTTTTGAGAAACTTGGTTTTAAACCAAACAAAAAGAAAGTCAAACACTTTGTCAGGACATATGCCTACCTACTTCTAGCGGGGCTTACCATACTGTGGCAATTAGTTTTGGAGCATCGCGTCGAGTGGTTTTAACATAAAAAGCTCCTCCTTACCCAACCATTTCTCATAGTGGAGCCGTCATTATAAATGAATCTCAAAAAGATAAAATTATGAAAAATGTATTAACCTTTTTAATCATAGGTTTTTCCTTCGCCATTTCTGCCCAAGATCAGGGTAAATGGAGCCTGGAAATAAGAAGTTCTTACGACCTTTACAAGTACGATGTTGTTGAGTACATGAATGCACTGCCTACAAGTGAAGTCACTGGATTGCACATCATCGACGACAAATACAATTACAGCCTAGGTATACAATCTGGATACAAATTAAATGAACAAATAGACATTGGATTTGGCTTAACTTATTCTAATAGAAAATCTGAAGTAACTTGTTATTGCCACCTCTGTGATAAAATATTCACGCCCCCACAAGAAACAAATTTTGAATTTATCAGTCTACCTCTTTTCTTAAGGTACTATCCATTAAAAACTAAGCTATTAAGTCCTTATCTCCTTTTAGGAGCAAATTATCGGACCTATCTTTCAAAAGAGTTTAGAGAAGGTTTACATAAAATCCAAATGGAAGGCAAAGCAGGTATCGGCTTGCAGATAAAAGTGGCAAAAAACTTTTCTCTAAGTGCTGAGAGTTTTTATTTGAACGACCTATACAGCATAAGTGAATTTTCAGATTTTAAGTATAAAGGTTTGAGTTTTGCTTTCGGAGCAAACTATCATTTTAAAAAATAAATTTATCTTGATAGAAATAAAAAAGGCACAAAAACTAATTAAAGTTTTTGTGCCTTTTTTGATTCTAGCATTATTAATGCACAATCAATTTTCTCATTTCCCTTTTATTGATTTCTACTAAGTAGATTCCTGTGTCCCAATTGGAAATATCCACATACTTTCTTCCACCCATTACTTCAAAAGTTTCTATTGGGCGTCCTAATAGATCATAGATCGTTATGTTCACAGATTTCCCTGTATTGCATTCTAGAGTGAGCCAGTCATTCGCTGGATTAGGATAAACTTTTAAATCGTAATACATTGGCGTACTTTCTGTAGATAAGATTTGATCACAAAAAGTCGTATTGGGTTCTAATTCAATATATGCTCCGCCACTCAAATCTTTTCCATCAAAGGCTTCATAATCAGAAGGTATCCTAGTTACTCTAAAAGTCAGATTGTTATTGATTTCCAACGAATCTCCTTGAGTTGCAGGTTCTCCACCTCCATTAAGCGGGGTTATGTATTCCCAGACAATTTCATTATCAGGAGTTAATTCAAAGGTATAGCCAAACCTGCCGACACAAATCAAGTAATTACCATTTGGTAAAATTTGAAAACTGGATAATCCTGTAGACCACATATTGCTTGCTACGGGGTGTTGAATGGTTTCATCAAATTCATCTGGTCCCCATTGCTTATCTTCTTTTACATAGGACCACTTGTACATGTCCCAATTTGCATCAAAGATATTGGCAGTAGAAAAATCTGAGCCTACTCTATTATTAAAAACTGAAAACTTTCCAAAATGAGGATGCGAAGGACTTAAAAAATCATCAATGTATTTAATATCGTGTTGATAAAACAATAATTGATCATCAGCTGTCCCATTATTGTGAGCAGCAGGATTTCCAAACCTATAGTTTAAATCTCCTCCACTATTCCCAAAACCACCATTACTTCCTGCTGCTTGTTCTGTAGTCGTTGTATTATCAATCACCCAGACTTCATGAAAGGTTGGTACACTCAAAATAATTTGCCCTCTTTCTTCATTGTAATCAATTGCATTAGAGTGCATCCAATCTGCTTTTCCATCATTATCATCGTAATTAATGTTTATCCTTTCTGGGTGATCTGCAACAACACCAAAATTATCCTTTGTTGGATCGAAATCTTGTATGAGATGATCCCATACATTCCATTCCCATACAATAGGTTCTGTAGAATTTAATCGTGGATCTAATTCAATAATTTTATCTGGCCACATTGCACCTTGGCTAAGCGTAGAAGTATCTCTCCCTGCTTGTATACAAGCATCGATGTCTTTATACTCCCAAACAATCGCTAGGATGTTGCCATTTTCTTTTATCGCGATGTCATGATGTAATCTAGCTGAGGCATCATTTTTTGTATAAGACCATGCAAGATTATTTTCCCAGTCTCTTATTTCAATGGTCGCTCCACCACCTCCTGCCCAAATCGCATCGCCAGTCACTGATCCAGGTCTAGTTGTTTTAATCAAAGTTCCATCTTCTCTTAAGTAAGCCATATTACCCGGAACAGTACCTTCATCGCCTAACCACTGATGAACTATTTGTCCACAGTTATCCACCAAATAAGTGTTCGGTTGTCTATGTGGATAGAAAAGGTTATAACCATCCATGGCCTTTGAAGGATTATAAGAAATTAAACCTACCGTATTGTCCTGGGCGCATAGATTACCCAATCCTAAAAAGGCCAAAAAGATAAAAAGTAAATTTCTAATCATAGTTTTATCAATTTAAAAATGTTTGTCTTCGAATGTTGCTGATTATTGACCTGCAAAATATACATTCCTTGGGGATATGTGGCTAAACTAAGTTCATTTTGTCCAGGACTTAGCGTTCCTTTTACATACATTCCTCCTGACAAAGAGAACAATCTAAAGTCAAGTATTTCTGTTCCATTGTTTATCACTACAGCTTTTTCGTGAATTGGATTACTTAATAAGCTTAGTCCTTCAAGTAAAGAAATTGATTCGTCTGAAACAGGATGAATTTCACAATCTGAAGGGATTGGCATAGCTTCAAGCACTTCTCTTGGATTTAAATCTTTACCTTCAAAAGCTGGATAATCTTCTCCATAACGATAGGCGCGAAAGAGATCATTTTGTATGGGATCATCTCCTTGATTTAATGGATTACTTCCCCTCAATGGATTAATGTAGTCCCAAACTAATTTTTCATCAGCATCAATTTCAAAAATTCTCCCACTGTCTCCATCGCAAATTAAAGTATTTCCATTTTCAAGTCGCTGTGTACCTGACACTCTAGGCGAAAAGAATTCAATGTGATTGTCGCCTCCGCCATAAAACCACTCAAAAGTTTCTGGGCCAAATCTTCCATTGATCATTTGATATTCTCCATTGCTATCTATTGGAGCTATCCATTCAATGGATTGACTTTGGATGCCTAATGCACTTGCTGGACCATTATTATTATAGATTAACATATTCCCAGCACCAGGCAAGCCTTCAGGAATCCATTGAGCATCATGTTGTCCATAAAAAAAACGAGTACTTTGTGCACCGCTTTCATAAGCACTTGGATTACCCCATCTGTATAAAAAATCTCCTCCTTTTCCTGCATTCCCTCCTTCATGAGATGCCGCTTCTTCTGTTGTTGTACTATGATCAATCACCCAAACCTCTCCCATAGTTCTGGAACAAAGCATGATCTGATCTAAGTTAGGATTATAATCTATGGCATTGACATGTACCCAATCAGATTGAGCATTTCCTGTACCTGTATTTCCTCCTAAGAAATTCACATTAAACAATTCTGGGTGTTCTGAAATCACTCCATAGTTTAAAAGATTTGGATCAAAGTCTTGTACTATATGATCCCATAGATGCCATTCCCAAACTATTTCAGCGTCATTGTCCCCAATCGGTTTCAATTCAAATACCATGTCTGGCCACAAGCCATTCTCAGGAATAAATTCCGGATCTCTTCCACCATTAAGGACTAGATCACTAGGAATTCTTTCCCAAGCGATAACCAAAATATTTCCATTTGGCATATATTCAACATCATGATGTTGATGATAATTTGGACTTGCAACATCAAAGCCCCACTCTAGTTCACCTTCCCAAGAATAAATCTCAATTCTTCCGCCAATCCCTCCTCCATTAAATCCATCTGATGCAATTCTAGCTGTTCTTAAAAGTCGACCATCTTCCAGCAAATAGGTCACCATGCCTGGATTGTAAAGGTGTTGCCATTGATGCACCACTCTACCACAATTATCCAACAAATAGGATTCTTTAGCCGCCGTTGGGGCAAGTAAAGTATAGCCATTAAGTGATCGCTGATCATTCTTAATCAGTCCAATGGTTTGGCTTACCGCCAAATTGCTTAGTGAGCATAAAATGAAGCTTAAAAAAAAGAATTTCATCATGCTTAAATTTAGGGGCTAAATCTTAAAAATGAAAATCCATCAGCCCTATTAGTGTAGTAGTTTACATTTAAAAATCTCCTCCTCCATCCCAGTTCTGGCGATTTCTCCCACCTCTTTTTTTCTTTTGATTAATTCTATAATTAAAGCCTAATGTAATTGTGCGAGACCTCCATTGGAATTCCTCATTTACGTATAGGTTTTCTAAAATTGTTTCCCCTCTTCTTTTTCGACTATTGAATAAATCTCTGACATTTAAAGTCAATGTGCCATTATTCTGCAAAACTTCTTTACTAAATCCTAAATCTACACTCAAGATGGACAACCGTTTCCCTTGGGTTGTTTTTCTTGGGGCCCGATAGTTAGCACTAATTTGAGCATCAATCTTTTTCGGGAGTTGAAATTTAGACATTACTCTAGCAGTCCAGGTGTAGGTATCTACATCGCCAAACTCTCCACCATCTGTAATGTTCCTAAAAAAATTGAAGTTTGTATTAACCATCATCTTTTTCGAAAATCGATACGTCCCATTTATTTCCAAGCCATAATCTTCAGCTGTAGCCAAATTTTCAGGCCTTCTTGTGGTAATTGTATTGCCCAAACTATCTTTAGCTGTGCTGGCTAAAACTCTTGCTATGACATTTCTACTGTCTCTATAATATAAGGAAGAATTAAAAGAGCCTTTGTCCCAAACCTTCAGAAAACCTAATTCATAAGAATCAGTAAACTCAGGATCTAAATCTGGATTCCCACTAAAAAAATTTCGTGGATCACTAAAAGTAAAGAATGGGTTTAAATCCCAAAACCTTGGACGACTAACTCTTTTACTATAGCTAAGTTGAATGGTATTCCCTTCTGAAAGTTCATAACCAACATGTGCAGATGGAAAAAGATTAAAATAATCTCTAGGATTAATTTCAGCTGAATTAACTAATTCAGTTCTTACATCAGTATATTCTCCTCTTAAACCAATTTGGTAAGAAAATCGATCTATTTTATTTCCATAAATTAAATAAGTAGCAAATATATTTTCATCATAAATAAAATCATTTGAAAAGCCAGGCAAGGTCCACCATCCATCATTTTGACCAATGTATTCCTCAACTAAAAAATCATTTCTTATTTGTCTTAAAGAACCCCTTAGGCCTATTTCAAGTTTACTCTCCTTAGAAAATGGTTTTGAGTAGTCAGCTTGAAAAATGTACATCCGCTCTCCTTCATCGTTATTTGATCTTTGGTTTAAATCATCGAGATCATTTGGATTAAAAGTATAAGTCTGAAACAATTCCGAATTTTCTATTTCACTATTTTCTTGGAACCTAAAATCGGCTGTAAACTCATGCCCTCTTTCTTTAAAACTTTTGTTATATGTTATCGAATATTCCAGCTTATCCTCATTTTCAACCTCATCATCATTTCTGACTGTCTTTAAAGTCAAGTTACTAAAATCATCTACATAGTCATCATAATATACAAAGGTCTCATTTTCTTCTTTGCCAAATTTATATTGAAAGGCTGTCGTTAATACATCTTTTTCGGTAAAGTAATAATCTGCTCCAAACCTTACCGTATTTCCCCAGCCACCTCTTTCATGCGCTCTTCGTTGATCTGAAATCGAGAGAAAATCATCATTTTGAAATTCTTGATACCTAAAACCAGAACCTGGATTTTTACGATATTGAATACCATAGTTTACAAAAAAATTGAACTTGTTTTTTCGATAATTTAGGTTAGCTGCTAAACCATAAATTGAAGGATGTCCAAGACTCAAATCGAAAGAACCATTAAAGCCTTTTTCTTGATTTTTTTTAAGCACAATATTTATGATCCCAGACATGCCTTCAGCTTCATATTTTGCTGAAGGATTTGTAATAACTTCAACTCGCTCAATCATATTAGCTGGTATTGTTTTCAAACCATTATTGCTCCCTATACCAATAATACCGGATGGCTTTCCATCAATAAGTAATCGAACATTTCCATTGCCTCTCAATTCAATGTTACCATCTATGTCTACAGTTACAGAAGGTACATTATCAAGAATGTCTAAAGCTGAGCCTCCTCGATTTGCTAAATCCTTCCCTACATTAAAAACCCGCTTATCTAAGGAAAGCTGCATGGATGATTTTTCAGCGGTAACTTCAACTTCTTCCAATAGTTGCGTATTGGCTACTAGTTCTACTATTCCTAAATCTGCGGACTTTGTAGCACGGTTGATTTGTATTTCTTCTATTTTTTTTGAATCGTAAGCAATAAACTCTACAATTGCATACAAGCGACCTGGTCTTGAAGTGAAACTAAAATTACCTTTTTCATCCGTTATCCCACCAGCAACAACAGTGTCATCTTTTTTATTGTAAATGCTTATTGTTGCAAATTCAAGTCCTTCATTATTATCTTGATCAATGACTTTTCCTGAAATTTCAATACTTGGCATTGGGCCGCTTGCCTTATTACCTTGTTGCGTGAAGCATGGTGCAATGTATACACTTAAACTGATCAAAATAAAGAGACATCTTTTAATTAGAATCATAAGGCAAAGATAATTATTCTAAGATGAGGATAACAGTAGGAAAGCTAAACGAATGTTAAAAAAAAGGTTTACTAAACTTATCCATACTTATAAACAAGTACAACGTCTAGTAAACCTCCATTAGCTACATCAATATGGCAAACTAAATTCACAATCCAAAATTATATCCGTTTTGCTTTGTTAAATTCGGTATAATTGACATATTAAAAAAAATATCTTTGCATAAAAAATGATGAAGAACAAAGTCGCATTAATAACAGGAGGCACTAAGGGGATCGGCCTAGGCATTGCTAAATCTTTTCTCGATGAAGGAATGAAAGTTGGAATAACTGGTCGAGATGAAGCCAAGACCAAAGCTGTTGCAAAATCTTTAGGAGAAAATTGTATTGGTATTCAAGCTGATGTCAGAGATGCTAAAGCCCAACAACATGCCGTGCAAGAATTAATAGCAAAATGGGGGCAACTCGATGTGATGATTGCAAATGCTGGTGTCGGGCATTTTGCAGACATTGAAGAATTATCCATTGAGCAGTGGAATGAAGTAATAGATGTCAATTTAACTGGCGTTTTTTATAGTACAAAAGCCTCTTTACCTGCACTCAAAAAATCGCATGGTTATTTAATCACCATTGCTAGCTTAGCTGGAACAAACTTTTTTGCTAAAGGTGCTGCTTATAATGCTAGCAAATTTGGATTAGTTGGTTTTAGTCAAGCAGTTATGCTAGACGTTAGAGATCATGGTGTAAAAGTAAGTACGATAATGCCAGGAAGCGTTTCCACTTATTTTAACAATAGAACTCCAACAGATCAAGATGCTTGGAAAATCCAACCGGAAGACATTGGAAAACTTTGTGTAGACCTTCTGAAAATGAATCCTCGTACACTCCCGAGCAAAATTGAAGTTAGACCTTCTAAGCCTCCAAAAAAATAACTATTTCCGTTTAAAATATAGACATAAAACAATCAAAATTAAAAGACCTTCTTGATCCTCAAGAAGGTCTTTTTTGGCTAGTTTTTTGAATAAAGTATTCCGCTTCCAATCCTCAATTTTAAATTCTAACTACTACCCTAAATCTACTTGATGATGAAGAGCTTCAGGAAGCACCTGATTCTTTTGTTGTTTATAATGTCGTGTTACGCCAACATTTTTGGACAAACTATGCATTGTGAAGGAACTATAATTGATGCGAATACAAAAGAAGGCATACCTTTTTGTAGTGTATTTTTTAATGGCACTTCCACTGGAACTTTTTCAGATGAAGATGGAAAATTTACATTAACTGCTGATGCGAGTCATGACAGTTTAAGCGTTAGTTCTATTGGATATCAAAAATACAGCCTTGGCCTTGAAAATAAAAAAAACTCAGCTTTAAGTATTGAATTAAAACCGGAAGCACATGTTTTGGGGATAGCCATTGTCTTAGCCGGTGAAAACCCTGCACACAGAATAGTTAAAGAAGTAATTAAAAACAAAAAGGTAAATCAGGTAAAGCCGCTCAACAATAACCATTGGAAAGAATATGCTAAAATCGAAGTAGATTTAGAAGGAATCAAACAACCTTCAAAAAAGAAAGGCCTGTTAAAATCTTTTGATTACGCATTTGAACATATAGATACAAGTTCTGAAGACAGTCCATTCTTACCAATTTATTTTAATGAAACCATCGCAGATGTTTATTTTGACGAAGAGAACAAATTGCAGAAAACATTCACGGCAAGTAAAGCTTCAGGATTAAAAAACGAATCTGTTATTTTATTTGTCAATGATTTTCAAGAAGATTACAACGTTTACGACAATTGGATTGAAATATTTGACAAGCCTTTTGCTGGCCCTTTTGCCAAAGGTGGATTTCATAACTACGAATACTATTTACTTGATAGTATCCTAGAAAATAGTCAAAAATACTACGAGATAAAATTCAAACCAAAAAGGAAAAGTGAAAACACTTTTAAAGGACTCTGCTGGATCGATGCTAAAACATTTGCCATCCAAAACATTGAGATGAAAATGTCTGATGAGGTTAACATCAATTTTGTAAAGAGCGTTGAAATAAAACAAAGCTATCAACGCTATAATGACATTTGGATACCAAGTAATCAGTATACTAGAATACAATTAAAACCCATGAAGAAAATTCCTGGTATGATAGGAAGAAAAACTTCAGTCCAATACGATGTAAAACAAAATACTCCTCAACAACTTCACGCCCTAAAAGAAGCTGATCCGAAAGCACTTTCTAAGGATGAAGAATTTTGGAACAAGGAAAGACCAGAAGCCCTAAGCATTGCAGAAAAAGGCATTTACACTATGGTCGACAGCATTCAGAACATTCCTATGTACAAAACAATTAGTGAACTATTCAAAGTAGCTTTTGTAGGAAAAAAAGAAATTGGCCTTATAGAAATTGGTCCCTACTTTTCTTTAACCTCCAATAACATTCTCGAAGGCCAGCGTTTTAAACTTGGTGCATGGACGAGCAATAAGTTTTCTAAAAAAATAAAATTCGGTGGATACCTTGCTTATGGATTAAGGGATGAAAAATTTAAGTATGGAGGTGACCTAAAATGGATCATAAAAAAAGAACCTCGAAGGGTATTAGGCATTAACTATAAAAATGACAATAGTCTTAATACAGACAATGATTTTGAAGTTGGCGAAGGAAACATGTTTGCCTCTTTTTTGAGAAGAGACATCCCACAGAAGCTCATTCTTGATAAGAAGGTTCAATTTTTCTTAGAGCAATATTGGAATGGAGGAGTTTTTACAAGGCTAAAGTTCAAGCATCATGATATGGATCCAGTTGCTAATCTAATGGAGAATGGTGCAGGTTTTAATTTTGCATATCAGGAATCAGGTGATTTTGATGCGGTTATAGATACAAGTATAGTCACTGCAGAGCTGTCTTTAGATTTTAGCTATGCCTTTAAAGAAAAATTCCTTGACACTGGTTTTAATCGCACAAGTCTTGGTTCAAAATATCCAATCATTGGTTTTAATTATACACTTGGAAAGAAAGGAATTGCTGGATCCTCCTACGATTACCATAAACTGTCTCTAAAAGTACATCAGCAATTAAAAGTCAATCCATTCGGTCAGTTAAATTATGCATTCGAAGCCGGTAAGGTAATAGGTAATGTTCCTTTCTTGCTCAGCAATGTCCACAGAGGCAATGAGACTTATTTTTTAATGGGTTCGGCTTTCAATACGATGAACAAATATGAGTTTGTTAGTGATGAGTTTGTATCTCTAAAATTAGAGCATCATTTTGATGGCTTTATTTTTAACAAGATCCCTTTGATAAGAAAACTAAACTGGAGGACTGTAGCTAGTTTTAAAGCTTTGAAAGGTAGAATGACAGAAGAAAATCTAAAAGCAAATCATTTAAACGCCTTTGATTCAAACAATACTAAATTTATTGGAATAAGGAGTCCAGCGTCTGTTCCATTTATGGAGACATCTATTGGGATAGAAAACATATTTAAAGTGCTAAGGGTAGATGCCTTATGGAGGTTAAATTACCTCGATAATCCAGAGGCAATGCCATTCCTTGTAAAGCTTGGAATGGACTTAAGATTTTAGAAATATTTAATTTTAGTTCCTAACTAGTAGTATCAATTTTTCTCATTATTCCTTCGATGAGGTCTGGAGAAAATTTACGTCTCGGTACATTATCTTTGATAAAGTTTCTAAACGTTTGCTCTTTATTAACCATGTCTTTCAACATAGGGTCTTTTCTCATTTCAATTAAAAACTTCTGTTCTTCATCCATACTTAAAGACTTGTCAAGGTATTGATTTACTTGATTTAAAAAGTCTCTTTGAATAGGTCGATCTCCCATTATAAATTAATTTAATTACGTTTAAAAAAACTAAGAGTTTGTACGGTTATCTTTATATCCTAAATTCTCTGCGTATTCTTTCAGCTTCTGTTTTAGTTGATTCCTAGCTCTGTGTAATCTTGAGCGGACTGTTCCAACTGGGACTTTAGTAATCTTTGCAATTTCTTCGTAAGTAAATCCTTCTACATCACAAAGTAAAATAGCTGTTCGATTATCAATTGCTAAAGAATTGATGGCTTCAGTTATTTCATCGCCCATTAAGTTTTCAAGCATCTCTTCTCTGAGATCAACATAAGAGCTTAACGGTCCATTATTTTCTTCATCTGTGTTAATAATGGCCTCATCGATATCAATAACAGTCGGCTGTTTCGCTTTTTTCCTATAATCATTGATAAAAGCGTTCCTCATTATCGTAAACAACCATGCTTTCGCATTGGTTCCCAATTGATATTTTTCTATGTTTCTCCATGCCTTTTCTAAGGTGATTTGCACCAAATCTTCTGCTGAAGAATCGTATAAAGTCAAGTGATAACCGAATGTTAATAGGGCATCAGCATAAGGTAATATCTCTTCTTTAAATATTTTTTCTTTTTCGTTTCTATTCATCTTAATGTGAATGGGGGCTAAATTTATGAATTTGAGCTAATAGAAAGACTTATTTAAGACAAATTATCTTTTTTAAAGGCACTTTCTTCTCAAACCACTTGACAGGTGTTGGGTTTTTGTCACCAGTATAGGTATCACATATAAAAAACAAATAATATAATTGTTGGCAATCTTTTACTTCAGTAAGTAATCTATTTAGTCTGTTTTTGCTTGCAGCTACATCTTTATGAATAGAATCGTGTCTCCAGGAATAATAAGCTTCATCGTGTAATTTAGTGATCTTAATTACTTGCTCATCATCAGTCCATTGCTGGACAAATTCACCAGCTAATGCAGCATGGTGTTTTTTCCAATTTCTTGGTTCGGATCCTTTCACTTCCTTATATTTAAAGGTATCGTGAACGAGAGCGATGAGTCTTAATTTTTCTCTTTCTGCAGGGTTAAGTGCACATTTGTCGATGTTATTAAAAACTTCCTTAATGTGAAATATAACTTTACCCTCAGGATGGCCGAACCTTGGCTCGCCCCAATGGAGTCCTTCCACAAACTCAGGATTCTTTAGTAAAGCTTTTTCCGTTTTTGTTTCTGGTATTAAAATATCTTCTTCTCTAAAAAGACTAATACTGGATTCATTCATGTTTCAAAATCTTCCTATTGCTAATATACGATAAAATCAAACGGTCGGTTAACATATTGTTAAACTAAAATTTTATATAAACTATAAAATGCAGCGCTACGTTATTTTTGTGACTATTCTAAAGTCTGTTCACTTGCATTCTACGTATGCTTATATAAACGATTATATTATGAAAAAAATGATGCCATATTTGACTTCTGGTATATTAGGCGGCTTAATTGTTTTATTAGGCCTTTATTTTATGCCTTCCCGATCAAATAATTTTGCTGAGGCTAAAGCAATTTCTGCAAATTTTGGTCAATCTGTGATGAAAAACGGAGCAGTCCCATTTGACTTTGTTGAAGCGTCGAAAAAAACGACAAATTCAGTGGTGCACATTAAAGCTAGCCAAGAAGACGGCAGCAATCCTCAAAAGCAATCCTCTTCAAGTCCTTTTGATTTTTTCTTTGGAGACGATTTTGGTTCTCCTTTTGACTTTGGTCCAAAAGAAGGAACTGGTTCTGGAGTTATTATTTCTGAAGATGGATACATTGTTACAAACAATCATGTGGTTGAGTTTGCCAAATATCTAGAAGTAACTTTATTTGATGATCGCGTATTTTTAGGTGAGGTCGTAGGCACTTATCCAAAAGCAGATTTAGCTGTTATTAAAATTGACTCAGAAAAACTACCGGTACTAAAGTGGGCAGATTCGGATGTAGCAGAAGTTGGAGAATGGGTATTAGCAGTAGGAAATCCATTGGAATTAAACTCTACGGTAACCGCAGGAATCATAAGCGCTAAAGGTAGAAACATAGATGTACTAAAAAGTCAAGGTAGAGATGCCATCGAATCATTCATTCAAACTGATGCTGTAGTAAATCCAGGAAACAGCGGTGGCGCATTGGTCAACAAAGACGGACAGCTCTTAGGCATCAATACAGCGATAAAAACTCAAACAGGATATTATGCTGGCTATTCCTTTGCTATCCCTTCAAACATCGTTAAAACGATAACAAATGACATTATTGAGTATGGTTCTTATCAAAGAGCTTATTTAGGGGTTTCTATAATGGATCTTGATTCAGAACTCGCTGAGCAAGTAGGCTACAGTGACTTAAATGGCGTCTATATCGATCAAGTATCCGACGGTGGATCTGCGCAATATGCTGGAATTCTGCCTCAAGATATCATCATTAAAATAGACGATAATAACATCAACTCTGTTCCAGAAATTCAAGAATCAATTTCAAAATTAAAAGTTGGAGATATTATTAAAATTACCATTTTTAGAAATGGTGATTTCATTGATGTTCCAGTCAGATTGAGAGCCAGTTGATTTCAATTGGCATAGTTTTTAATATATGTATAGTGTGCAATACAAAAAGAAACTATTTAGGAGTTTCTTAACGTTTTGCCAAAAACAATAATTAAAAGATTCGGTTTTTAATCATAAAGAAACTTGTTTAAAGTTGGTTTTTCGTTTTGTTTTGATGCGTCTGTCCTTTTTAAGGGCAGGCGTTTTTTTATTTAGCAAAAATATAATTGTACATTTAGTACATAAAGCTAATCATGAAACTAAAACCTAAATCACTATGGAGGGATTTCTTCTCTCTTTTGTATCCACAAGTCTGTCCTGCATGTAAAGAAAGGCCCCCCATAAGAGGAGATATTTTTTGCATCCATTGCTATTACAAACTCCCTTATACAGATTATCACTTATCAAATGACAACATGATGCTTGATCGATTTTGGGGAAGATTAGAGCTTGAAATGGCCACTGCAATTTTTCTATTTGCGAAAGGAAGTAGAACACAAAACGTTATTCATGCTTTAAAATATAAGCAGAAAAAAGAAATAGGAATTCGTTTAGGTGAAGATTATGGAATAAAATTAAAAGAAAACCCCATCTTAAAAACCGTAAATTTAATCCTACCAGTCCCACTTCATCTAAAAAAACTAAAGAAAAGAGGTTACAATCAAAGTGATCTTTTTGCTAAAGGCTTATCACTCGGGATGAACATTCCATGGAGCAAAAATCACATCAAATGCATAAAAGAATCATCGACTCAAACTAGAAAGTCCAGATTAGAAAGGCTTGAAAATGCGGCTAATTCATTTACCATTGATAATCCTAATGATTTAAGAGGCAAACACTTGCTGATCGTAGATGATGTCATTACTTCCGGGGCAACACTTGAAGCTTGTGGTTTAAAAGTATTGGAAATAGAAAATACAAAAATAAGTTTTGCTACAATTGCCATTGCTAATCATTGACGACATTCTTGCCATATTAGGTTTAAAGCACATGGCTTAATTGTTGATTTATATGCTTTAGCTCCCCTTCACTCTTTTCGAGAAATTGTACAAGCTTATGAAAATTTTAATTGCTGATGACCAACCTTTAGTGTTGAAAAAAATCACCCACGAACTTGCATCCACAGGCTTTTTAATTTTAAATGCTGAAGATGGAGAAAAAGCCATCCAACTATATAATCAACATCAACCAGATTTAGTCATGGTAGATCTTGAGATGCCAGTAAGAAGTGGTTATGAAGTAATTTCTCACATCAGAGAAGAAAGAGATGACGACATACCAATCATTGTTATGTCGGGCAATAAAGAAGAAGACGCCGTTTTGAATGCCTTTGAACTTGGGGCAAATGATTACGTTAGAAAACCTGTTGGGATTAGAGAAGTTTGTGCTAGAGTGAAAAGACTAATAGCTAATAAAGCAGATTCAAAAATGCTTACTGGTCAATCAAATGCTAAAATTCAAGCAAATTATTGTGGTATTGTTATTCCTTGTTATAATGAAGAAGAAAGATTAAAGACAAAAGAAATAAATCAATTTGTAAAAAACTCAACGGGTTATCATTTATGCTTTGTCAATGACGGTTCTAAAGACAATACACTTGCTGTTTTAAAAGACCTTCAAGAAGGAAGAGAGAATTACATAAGTGTCTTAGATATGCCTCAAAATGGTGGCAAGGCAGAAGCTGTTAGACAAGGAATATTGCATTTGTGCACAAACGAAAAGTTGGATTATGTTGGCTACTTGGATGCTGATCTTTCGACAAACTTTGAAGACTTCGATGACCTAGCTACAACAATGTTTAAATCAAATTACAAGATTGTTAGTGGTTCGCGAATAAATAGAATGGGGGCCAACATTGCCAAAGAAAATTCTAGAGCCATTATCAGTAAAACAATAAATGCCATTATTCAAAAAATCCTTGGAATGGAATTCCAGGATACCCAATGCGGTGCAAAAATAATTAGAAAGGATGTAGCGAATGATCTATTCAAAACTCCTTTCAAAACTAGGTGGTTATTTGATGTTGAAATGTTTTTAAGACTTAAAGAAATAGTCGGTAAAGACAATGTCAATAAGATGATATGTGAGCAACCATTGAAAAGATGGGTTCATGAAGACGGTTCAAAGTTGTCTATGAAAGATAGTTTCCAAATCCTATGGCAGTTATTTTCAATAGCCATAAGCCGATAAAATGTTGACTTAAAATTTAGCCTTCAACTAAAGTACCTACATGTTCACCATTGATGATTTTCATTAGGTTAGCAGGTTGATTGATGTCAAAAACGACAATTGGAATATTGTTTTCTTGGCACATTGTAAAGGCAGTCATGTCCATCACATTCAACCCAAGGCTGATTACTCTAGTAAATGATATTTTATCAAATTTTGTTGCAGAAGGATCCTTTTCCGGATCTGCAGTATATATACCATCCACTCTAGTACCTTTTAAAATTGCATCAGCTTCAATTTCATTGGCTCTTAAAGCAGCTGCTGAGTCCGTAGTAAAATAAGGACTACCAGTGCCAGCAGAAAAAATCACAACTCTTCCTTTTTCCAGGTGTCGAATCGCTCTTCTTTTTATATACGGCTCGGCAATCTGTCTCATTTCAATGGCAGAAACCAATCTAGTATAAACCCCTAATTTTTCCATAGAACTTTGAAGTGCCATGCCGTTAATGACAGTTGCAAGCATCCCCATATAGTCTCCTTGTACCCTATCGATACCACTTTGACTGGCTTGAAGGCCTCTAAATATATTACCTCCGCCAATTACAATGGCGACTTCTACTCCTAAATCTGAAATGGCTTTAATCTGGTAAGCATAGTGTTTAAGCATCTCTGGATCGATCCCAAATTTTTGCTTTCCCATTAAAGATTCCCCGCTCAGTTTAAGAAGTATTCTTTTATATTTTAAGTCCATCGACAGTTATTTATTAAGAGGTATTCAAATATGTTTCCAAAAAACAGTTAGGACAAAAAAAAGACGAATTAAATAATTTAATTCGTCTTTATAAAGTTTTAGCGAGTTATCCTAACTCTATGTTTTTAAAATCTGTGATTGTCAGATTCTTATCTATTGATTGTAAATACTGAGCTACGTTCATAGAACCGTCTTTAACAAAGCCTTGGTTCAATAAAGTATTTTCTTTATAGAATTTATTCAGCTTACCCATTGCTATCTTTTCGATGATTGCTTCAGGCTTACCTTCTGCTCTTGCTTGCTCTTTTCCAATTTCGATTTCTTTTTCTATGATGCTTGGATCAACACCGTCTTTGTCAAGAGCAACTGGTCTCATGGCAGCAACCTGCATTGCTACATCTTTACCAGGAGCTTCAAACTGAGGTCCTTCTAGATTTAGTGCTACAATTACGCCAGCTCTATAGCCCATGTGTATATAAGGTATAACCTGTCCTTCTCCAGCTGCTGTTTCAATTTTAGCATACTTAGAAATTTCGATTTTTTCTCCTATCACTCCAGTTTGCTCTATTACTTTTTCACCAACAGTTACATCTTCGAAAGGAAGTGCTAGTAAATCTTCAACAGTATTAGGAAGATTTTTCAAGGCTAGGTCTGCAAAAGACTTCGCTAAATTTACAAAGTCATCGTTTTTAGCAACAAAATCAGTTTCGCAACCTAATCTTAATACAACACCCTTATTTTTATTTCCTGAGGTTACAGCAATTACTACGCCTTCTTTAGCTTCTCTTTCAGCTCTTTTACTGGCCATTTTCTGACCTTTCTTTCTTAGGAAATCTATTGCTTTGTCAAAATCACCATCTGATTCGGTAAGGGCTTTTTTACAGTCCATCATTCCCGCACCCGTTTGGTCTCTTAATTTTTTAACGTCAGCGGCAGAAATTTTTACTTCGCTCATTTTTGAAATTTATTATGATCTTTTAATATTTTTAAATTATGCTTTTGCAGCATTTTCTTTTTCCGTCTTCACCTTCTTTCTTTCTTCCAAGCCATCTTTAATTGCATCTTTCATAGCATTTGTGATGATTGCGATTGACTTAGAGGCATCATCATTAGCAGGAATAGGAAAATCAACCAAGTTTGGATCAGAGTTAGTATCAACCATAGCAATGGTTCTTATCCCTAATCTTTTAGCTTCAGCTAATGCAATGTGTTCATGGTGAATGTCAACAATAAACAAAGCAGAAGGCAACATATTAAGGTGAGCAATCCCGCCTAATACTTTTTCTAATTTGTTTTTCTCTCTACCGAGCATCAAACGCTCTTTTTTAGTAACACTTTTCAGACTTCCATCTTGAAGCATTTTTTCGATGTTCAACATTTTTCTAACCGATCTTTTGATCGTAGAAAAGTTAGTCATCATCCCTCCCAACCATCTTTCAGTGACGAAAGGCATATTTACTGAAGCTGCTGCTTCTGCTACTATTCCTTTTGCTTGTTTTTTAGTAGCAACAAACATCACTTTCCTTCCAGACTTTGCAATGTTTTTAGCAGCATTTAAAGCAACGTCTAAACATTCAGAAGTTTTATTAAGGTCAATAAGATGGATTCCTTTTCTTTCCATAAAAATGTATGGCTGCATTTTAGGATTCCATTTTCTTTTCATGTGGCCGTAATGTACGCCTGCATCTAACAAGTCTTTATATGTTGGTGTATTCATATTATTGAATAAATTTTGAGTCTAATAATAAAATTAACGCTTTGAAAACTGGAAGCTCTTTCTTGCTTTTGGCTTACCATATTTCTTTCTTTCTACTACTCTAGCATCTCTAGTAAGGAATTTCCTGTCTCTTAAAGGCTTTTTGAAATCCTCATTTAGTTTAACTAATGCTCTAGAGATGGCCATACGAACAGCTTCTGCTTGTCCTTTGAATCCACCGCCTCTAACGTTAACTTTTACATTGTATATATTTTCGATTTCCACTACTTTGAATGGATCCGTAATACTTGATTGAATGTTCGCTTGAGGAAAATATGCTGCAATGGTTTTACCATTGATTAATATTTGTCCGTCACCTTTAGTTAAATAAACTCTGGCAACTGAAGCTTTTCTTCTGCCTATGGCATTTACCATTTCCATATTAAACGATATTAAGGTTTTTATTTAATTTTTAATTCTTGTGGTTTTTGTGCAGCATGTGGGTGCTGGCTACCAGCGTAAACATAAAGCTTCTTAAATACTGCTCTACCTAATTTGTTTTTAGGAAGCATTCCTCTTACAGCTTTTTCTATAATGGCAAAAGGTTTTTTCTTAAGTAATTCAGAAGCAATGATTCTTCTTTGTCCCCCTGGATATCCAGTATGAGAAATGTATTCTTTTTGTTCCCACTTATTACCGCTAAATCTTACTTTTTCAGCATTAATAACGATTACGAAATCACCTGTATCTACGTGAGGTGTAAAAGAAGGCTTGTGTTTTCCTCTAAGGACATCAGCAATTTTAGTAGATAATCTACCAACTGCTTCTCCTTCAGCATCAATTATATGCCATTTTCTAACTACCTCTTCTTTCTTAGCGGACTTTGTTTTATAACTTTGAAAATTCACAATCAATAATTTTATTTGTCTTCAAATTTTAAACCCAAAACGGGCTTTTTTCAAAAGAGTGGCAAAGGTATATTCCTTTACATCAAAAAACAAGACTTTCGAAGGAAATAATTCGAAGCCTCTTTCATAAGTCATTGATTATCAGTAAATATTTCGCAACTTTTTTGAGTAACCTCGAATTTGTTATCGTTTTTTCTTCTTTTGAGCCCATATAAAAGGAGCCTCAAATCAATAAACTTTCCCATTTAGGAGCAAATGCTCATTAACAAGCCTTGCTAATGTCCTGCAAATCTTGTTCAACAATCGATTAAATGAGCTCCAAAAACAATCCTAATGGTATCTTGTTTCCTTTTCTAAATAAATCGTAAATGACTCGAAAGTATAGGTTGTTCAGCATATTGGTCTTTGTAGTCTTATCGGCTTTGAGTGCCATTTATGTTTTTCAATTAAAATTTTCATTTGATTTTGAACAATTTTTCCCGCAAGGGGATCCAGACCTTGAATTCTTTCGAGAGTTTATTGAAGAGTTTGAAACCGATGACAATTTTTTATTAGTAGCTGTTGAAAACAAAGAAGGTGTTTTCCAGCAAAAGTTTTTAAAAGATTTTCACGACCTCACTTTAAAATCACGTCGGCTTCCATATGTAAACAAAAGCGTCTCACTTACTACTTTTTCCTATCCATTAAAAACTCCATTTGCCATCACAACCATTCCTGCCATACATATTGATAATCCAAAAAAGTATGAGCGGGATAAAAAAAGAATTTTGGCTGACGAACGATTTGTATATAATTTAATTAGCCCAGACGCAAAAACGCTTTTAGTTTTCTTAAAAATAACTGACAGCATCAAACTCAAAGAATCAGAAGAACAGATTATTGCCTTAGAAAAACTAATAAAGCCTTATAATTTTGATGCCTATCATTTTCTAGGTCGGTCATATTTTACCAAGGAGTTAGTGGCCATGCAAAAAAGAGAAGTTCTTGTCTCTGGGATGATCTCATCTGTACTCGTCTTGCTTATTATGTTTTTAATTTTTAGAAGAATCTGGGGCATTGCGATAGCATTATTTAGTATCGGGGTCGGCATGTTACTCTTTTTTGGAATGATTGGTTTCACCGGTCGAGAACTTTCTGCTATATCTGCTCTTTATCCTGTCTTGATGATCATTGTAGGAACTTCAGATGTCATTCACATCATGACAAAATACATTGACGAATTAAAAAGAGGAAAATCAAAAAAAGAAGCTATCAGCATAACCATTAAGCAAATAGGGCTTGCTACTTTATTGACCTCCACTACAACGGCTATTGGCTTTGCTTCTCTTATCACTTCAAAGATTTATCCTATAAGGGACTTTGGAATTAATGCAGCCTTGGGTGTGATGATCGCTTATGTAACCGTTGTCTTCATGACCACAGCCTTACTTACTTTTTTTGATAAAGAGCAACTAACAAAGTATGGAAAGAATCAAAAAATTTGGGATGATTGGATGGCTTGGTTCAATGTATACACAAAGGCAAATCCTAAAAAAATAGCCATAGCCTCACTAGGTGTATTAGCCATTTGTTTTTGGGGAATATCCATGATTCAGACTAATTATTCCATCATCAACAATATGCCATCGAACAGAAAAATCACAGAAGATTTTAAGTTTTTTGAAAAGCACTTCACTGGTTTTCGACCGATGGAAATAGCGGTATTTGCCGAAGGGCAAAACAAGATCACGGACTACGATATTATGAAACAAATTGATGACGTAGAACAACATCTTAAAAATTACCCTGCTATAAGAGGAGTTACTTCTATTACGGCTGTGTATAAGTCTATCAATCAGATGCATAAAAACAATAAAGTGGATGCTTATACTTTTCCTGTTTCGGAAAAGAAATTTAATTCTTACAAAAGGTATACCGATAAACTTCCAGACAATCAATACAATGTCCTAATCAATAAAGAAGAAACTAAAGCAAGGATATCATCGAGGCTTCTAGACGTTGGTGCAGATACCATAAAGTATATGGGTCAAGACATCGACCATTGGATCAAAAACAATACAGATACTTCTCAATTAACTTTTAAAAGAACAGGTACTGGATTAATCGTCGATAAAAATGCTGAATACGTTAGACGATCTCTATTACTAGGTTTAGGAGGAGCTATATTGATCGTAAGCCTACTAATGAGTATCTTATTTAAAAACATAAAAATGGTAGTGGTTTCTTTAATCCCAAATTTATTTCCATTGCTCATGGCGGGGGCATTATTGGGGTTTTTAGGCATTGATTTAGAGGCTGGAATAGCTATTGTATTTGCTGTAATTTTTGGGATAGCTGTAGATGACACCATACACTTTTTGAGTAAATATAAGTTAGCTAGGAATGCAGGAAAAAATATGGATGAAGCTATTGAGGTCACCTTTATGGAGACTGGAAAAGCCATTTGCATAACTTCGATTATCCTTTTCTTCGGATTTTTAGTCATGTTATTTTCCGTCCACCCTCCATCGGTGACCATTGGCTTACTGATAAGCTTAACTTTGTTTAGTGCTTTATTTGGAGATTTATTTTTGATCCCAGTATTGATACGTTGGTTAAAGGTTTAGTAAAATCCAAAAGTATAATTCAATCCTAATTGAAGGCCTAAAGTTGCGAATCTCATATCTGTATTAATCGTTTCATCAATTAATACTTCTTGACCACTAAGTTCTCGATGTTCAATAATGTAATCAAACTTACCTACTTTATAATTGAGAGCAGCAAATAGATAAAGGTCCTTGTAAAGGTAATATCCTAAGTCAGCTGTGGCGCTAAGGTATGTCCCTTTATCATACGAAGCGGTTTCAGCAATGCTAAGTTCTTGAGATTCTGACCAAGAAAAAATAGCCCTGTCGCTACTTATTTCATAAATTCTTGATTTATAAGAAGGTGTATTTCTTGGAGTCAATAAGCCCCCTGACAAAGACCATCCGAAACTCATTTTTTTGATTTTAAATTGTTGGACAATCCCCAAAGAAAGATCATCAAAAAGAAATCCAGCATTGCCATATACACTTGAAGTATAGCTTAAACCTAGTACTTCATCATATTTTTCTTCAAATAAATTTGTCCTGTTAGGGTTGCCATTTCCTTTAAACATTAGCCTGCTCATCTCGAATTTAATGCCTGTATTATTTAAAAGAAAATTAAGTCCAAAGCTCGATTCGTTTCCTTTTAAAGAAAATCCATCATTGAGCTTTTTACTTGAAGTGATTTCTCCATAATTTTTAAAATCTTGATAAGACAAGTATGGTTGCACCTTGAATGCATAGTTTTGGGAAAAAAGAAAATTGCTGAATAAAATACAGCTCGCGAAAAGAATAATTTTAATTTTCATGATTGTTTTGTTTTAATGAATTTAAACCTTCATAAGATGAAGCTTGTTTTTAATGTGCCTCTATAAGTAAGTACGCTGAGTAATTGAGAATCTTGGGTATGCTTGAAAAATAAATTGAGAGCGCTTATGAGCGCTACTTTTAGCATAGCATCTTGAAGAGGTGTATATATATTAGATTTCTGAGGTCAATTCCTGAACACAGCGACATAAATTGAGTATAAACCATTAACATTAATGATTACATTTGCTGAATTTTTAAATTTTAAATATAATTCCTAAGAATGAAGAATTCGTTTTTAAAAAAATTAGGCCTTAAGGCCAAAAACAATGGAACTTCCACAGGGCTAAAATCGACAGCCTCTTCAAAAAAATACATTGAATCCTATTCTCCAGTAGATGGAAAATTAATTGGAGCAGTAAGTGTTACTTCTAAAAGAGAATACGAAAATGTCATCAAGAAAGCGCAAAGTGCCTTTACTTATTGGCGTACAATTCCTGCACCTCAAAGAGGAGAAATAGTGAGACAATATGGAGAAGAGCTCAGAAAAAACAAAGACGCTCTCGGGCGACTGGTTTCCTACGAGATGGGAAAGAGTCTTCAAGAAGGCTGGGGAGAAGTCCAAGAGATGATAGATATTTGTGACTTTGCAGTTGGCTTGTCTAGACAATTATACGGTTTAACGATGCACTCTGAAAGACCAGGGCATAGAATGTACGAACAATGGCATCCGCTTGGAATATGTGGAATTATTTCTGCTTTTAATTTTCCTGTTGCCGTTTGGTCATGGAATTCTATGATTGCTTTGATATGTGGGGATGTATGTGTTTGGAAAGGTTCAGAAAAAACACCTATGTGTTCTGTTGCTTGTCAAAACATCTTTCACAAAGTATTAAAAGACAATAAGGTACCTGAAGGAGTTTCGTGTATAGTAAATGGAGACTATAAAGTTGGAGAGTACATGAGTACTGATAAACGCATCCCTTTAATAAGTGCGACAGGAAGTACGCGAATGGGTAAAATAGTAGGAGCAACTGTTGCAGCAAGAATGGGTAAAAGCCTTTTAGAACTAGGAGGAAACAATGCCATCATCGTAACGCCATCTGCTAGTGAAGAAGTAGTCTTGACGGGAGCTGTATTTGGAGCTGTGGGGACTGCTGGACAAAGATGTACAACGACAAGAAGACTCATCATTCATGAAAGCATTTACGATAAGACTAAAAAGAAAATTGCAAAAGCTTATAAGCAACTTCGTATTGGGGATCCATTAAATCAAAAAAACCATGTAGGTCCATTGATTGACAAAGATGCGGTAGAGCATTACAGTAACGCTTTAGCTTCTGCAAAAAAAGAAGGCGCTAAATTTCTAGTCAAAGGAGGCGTGTTAAAGGGGAGAGGCTACGGTAGTGGTTGCTATGTTCAACCAGCAATTGTTGAAGCAGACAATGAAATGCAGATTGTTCAAACTGAGACATTCGCTCCGATCCTATATCTAATGAAATACAAGAATCTTGACGAAGCGATTGCTATGCAAAACAATGTACCGCAAGGTTTATCTTCCGCAATCATGACGGACAGTGTAAAAGAAGCTGAGCAATTCTTAAGTGCTGCTGGATCAGATTGTGGGATAGCTAATGTAAACATTGGAACAAGTGGGGCAGAAATAGGAGGTGCATTTGGTGGAGAAAAAGATACTGGAGGTGGAAGAGAATCAGGATCAGACTCTTGGAAAGCTTACATGAGAAGACAAACTAATACCATCAATTATGGTAAGAAAGTTCCATTAGCTCAAGGGATTAAGTTTGACTTATAAATCTAGTCTAATAAATGAGTAAAGCGATCTTAAGTGTAACGATGTCGCCTTTTATAAAATAAAAAAGCGCTACCTGAGCAATCAGGTAGCGCTTTTTTTATTCCGAATTTCTTATTAGATGCCGAGCTTAGACTTTACCATTGAGCTCACATCAGAAGTTTCATCTGCAAATAATAGTACTTGAGTACCTGCATCAAAAATGAATTGGTATCCATTTTCTTCTGCGACAGATTTAATAGCTGTATTTACTCTATCCAAAATCGGCTGTAATAGGGTGGCCTCTTTTTCTTGTATTTGACGAATCATGTCTTGTTCAAATTTTCCAATCTCCGTTTCTTGAACTTTAATTTTTTGAACTTCTGTTTCTTGTTGTTTTGGAGATAGTTCTCCCCTTTCTACTCTTTGCTGAACGTCTTTGTATTTGTTCTGCAAATCCACCAACATGCCTTCGCCTCTTTTTTGTAATTGCTTCTGGAAAGTTTCCAGATTAGTTCTAGCTTGTTGCACTTCAGGCATTTCAGCGAGTAAAGCCTGAGAGTTCAAATAGCCAAATTTTTGAGCGCTAAGCGTCTGAGAGAATAATGCCATCCCACAAAATAGCATAGCGTAGATAAATAACTTTTTCATAATACGTATCCTTTAGATAATTTTTTCTTTTAATATAATTCCTGTAAACAAGTCAGCAAAGATAGTGAATCCTTAAATCTTTAAAGACCTAATTCCTTTTTAATATCGTCAGTTTTGTCATATCGTGGATTTGCAAATATGATCCCTGTGGATGAATTTGCATCAAAAATAAAATCAAAACCTTTTTGTTCAGCAAATTGCTCGATGGCATTGTAAACTTTCTCTTGGATCGGCCTCACCAAATCTTGTCTTTTCTTGAAAAGAGCACCTTCAGGTCCAAATTTAGATTTCTGCATTTCTCTCACTCTCTTTTCTGCACTCATAATCTCGTCTTCTTTATTTTTTCTCATGTCTTCACTCATAAGTACTTGTTCTGCTTGATAGGCGCTATACATACCTTTGATCTTATCGTATTCTTGAGCGATCTCTTGTCTCCATTGTGAGGCAACTTTGTCAAGATCTGCTTGAGCTGTTTTATAATCAGACATAGACTCTAATATTGAGTTTATATCGCATACTGCTATTCTCTGTGCCTCCATGGAAGAAAAGCTCAACATGGATAGAGCGAAAATGGCTAAAAAATTTCTTGTGAATTTTGATACTTGTAGATTTAACATAATTACAGTTATATTTTAATTTTTTTAATCTGTTTTAAGGCGCTCAAAGTTAAATATTATCATTTGAATTTGAAACCCTAATAAACATACCTTTCTTAAATAGGTAACGCATTTAAGACGCAGGTCGTATGATTAGGTTAATTTCATTAACCATAATTTAACTATAGCGTTAATTACTCTTAATTTACTTATTCAACTGACATTAATTACTTTTGACTTTTGATTTTAGTTATCAGCATAATTTTATTTAAAATGGATAAAGTAGTCATAGGCACAAAGAAATTCACCTTTACAGATATAGCAAAAATTTGTAATGGATCTTTTAAAGTAGAATTATCAAACGCTGGTAAAAAGAAGGTCGAGCAATGCCGCGAATACCTTAATCATAGAGTAGTAACTAAAAAAGAACTCTTGTATGGAATCAATACTGGATTCGGTTCTTTATGCAATGTCGAAATTTCACTAAAAGAAATAGAGGTACTTCAGACAAACTTAATCAGATCCCATGCATGTGGAGTCGGAAATACTGTCCCTATTGAAGTAGTGAGGATCATGATGTTCCTCAAAATACTCAATCTTTCATTTGGGTATTCTGGTGTTAGATTGGATTTGATAAAATTGATGATCAAACATTTTGAAAAAGGTCTATCTCCAGAGATCTTTCAATTGGGATCACTTGGAGCATCAGGAGATTTAGCTCCTTTAGCACATCTCAGCTTACCTTTAATTGGCGAAGGAAAATTATGGAATGGTAAAAAGTATGTAAAGGCAGAATCCGTTTTAAAGAAACATAAAATAAAAACGACAACTTTAAAAGCTAAAGAAGGAATCGCACTATTAAATGGGACACAATTCTCAACCGCATATGCTGTTTGGTGTATGAATGAAGTGAAGAGATTGTTTGATTTAGCAAACCTTTGTGCTGCCATATCATTAGACGCTTTTCACTGTAGCCTTAAACCATTTTCTGAAGTTTTGCATTTGATCAGACCACATGAAGGTCAGTTGAAGGTGGCAAAAGCTATACGCAAAACATTAAGAGGTAGTAAAATTCAGAAAACACCTAAACAAAATGTTCAAGATCCGTATGCTTTTAGATGTGTACCTCAAGTGCATGGTGCTAGCTACGATACATTCAAACATTGTGAAAAAGTCATCAACACCGAAATAAACAGTGTCACAGACAATCCGAATATTTTTGTAGAAAGCGACCAAGTCTTATCAGGAGGTAATTTTCATGCTCAACCTATCGCACTCATTCTTGATTTTATGGCAATTGCTGTGGCTGAATTAGGAAGCATTTCAGAAAGAAGAACCTTCCAACTTATCAGTGGAAAAAGAGAATTACCAGAATTTTTGATCAAAAAAGTTGGACTCAATTCTGGTTTGATGATACCACAATATACTGCAGCTTCTATTGTAAGTCAGAACAAGCAATTATGTACACCAGCTTCTGTAGATTCAATTGTATCAAGTAATGGGCAAGAAGATCATGTAAGTATGGCCGCTAATGCAGCGACAAAAACATACAAAGTCGTCAAGAATCTTGAGCGTATTCTAGCCATCGAATTTATGACTGCTATGCAAGCATTGGAATTCAGAAAGGCTTCAAGCAAATCTATTGTCGAGCTTCATCATGCTTACAGAAAACATGTAAAACCGTTAAACGTTGACAGGAATTTAAGTCTCGACATTCACAAGACCATTAGCTTTCTTGCAAATTGAATCAAAGAGGCAAAAATATAATCCTACTTTTATTTTTAATCTTACCTGCTTTAGCCTACTCCCAATTAGAAGAAGCATTTTTTATCGAATCATCTTTTCATGCAGGAAGAATTGTAAAACACAGAGAGACCATAAACTTTCCAGTAGATGGCCCATCTTTTGGAATCGAATTAAGTACCAAATGGCAAAGTAGAGGCAAAAAAGAATGGCAGCAATTTCAAGGATATCCTGCCATGGGATTCTCTCTACTCGCTATGCGTTTAGGTGATAAAGATGTTTTAGGATCCGCCTTAGGAATATTTCCAAACCTCAGCATAAATCTTGTCAGAAAAAAGGAATGGCAATTATTATTTCAAATGGGCACAGGTATGGCATGGCTAACAAGCCCTTTTGACCAAAACAATAATCCAGAAAACAATGCCATTAGTTCTAACATTAACAATGTAAGTTCCATTAAATTTTACCTTAGAAAAAAATTAAACAAAAAGATTAAACTTTTAGCAGGGTTTAGTTTTACTCATTTTTCCAATGGAGGATCAAAACTCCCTAACCTAGGCATAAACATACCAAGTTTTTCACTTGGGATCTTGCATTCAAAAGAAGAACTCAATCCCATTGACTTTTACCATTTTGACGTAAGTAAAAAAACGAATAAAAAAATTGGACTAGAAGCTTATGGTGCACTAGCCTACCAAGAAATTAGAGTAGCAGGTGGACCTCGCTATCCAGTATACATAGCTGGCATAGCTGGACAATGGAGTTTAAGCAAAGTGAATCGGTTAAAACTAGGGTACGAATATGAGTTCAACAAAAGCATGCTTATTTTTGGAAGGTATATTTCTAAATATAATTCTGATAAAGAAGCAAATCAAGGAGCTAGCAGGCACATGATTTATTTAGGCGATGAATTTTTGTTTGGGGATTGGGCATGTCAATTACAAGCTGGCATTTATCTTTTTAAAAAGCAGTCCCTTTTGCTACCGAAAGATTATTACTTTAAACTCACTACAAAGTATTACTTGCCTCCCTTCGGAAATCCGTCTACAAGATTTTATCTAAGGATGGCCATTAAATCTCACTTATTTGTAGCTGATTATTTAAGTTTAGGCCTCGGGGCTGCCTTTTGATTTTATACTATTTTTGTCTGATTACCCTTTGTGGGAAAGGAATCTCAATATCGTTTTCTCTAAAAGCTTTATCAATGGCAAACCTGAGATCAGACTTGATGTCTTCAATGATGATGAAATTTTTCGTCCAAAAATGCAATTCAAAAGCTAAGGAAGAAGCCGAAAAATCTTTGAACCTAATGAAGGGTGAAGGATATTTTAAAATGTAAATGTTTTCGGTTGCGATGGCGTTTAAAATTTCTTTTACCTTTTCCGTATCTGAGCCATAAGCTACCCCGACTGCAAGACTAAAGCGAGACTTATCATCATAGTGACTCCAATTGACGACTTTATCTGCCACCAGTTTTGAATTTGGAACAATAACCGTTTTATTATCTCGGGTTTCAACCAAAGAAGTTCTTAGGCCGATTCTTTTAACTGTTCCTACCATTCCCCCTACATCCACCACATCTTCAACTTCTACTGTTCTTTCAAATAGTAAAATGAGCCCAGAAACCAAATCATTAAAAATATGTTGCAGTCCCAAACCGATACCAACCAATAAGGCAGCAGCACCACCCCAAATTACAGTCATTTGAATGCCAAGATTTTCTAAGGCTATTATGGCTGCAAAAATATAAATCACATACTGCACCAGTTGATTGATGGCAAACCTAGAACCTACGTTAATTTTATTTCTTTCGTAGTACCTAAAGAAAATTAAGTTTAAAACAAACCATGCAATCAATCGAGCAAAGAGAATGATTAGGATTGCCATAAAAATATTTGATATCCGAAATTCTAGAGAAGAAGTTCCAGATCCAAAAGGGATGACAAAATCAAAATTGACTGAACGCAGTATCCAGATAAAAGCTATGACATAAACGATGTATTGGAGAATTTTACCAGCCTTAACTTGAGAATCTGCTTTATCTCGATCATTATTACTTGCAAATTCACCATCCTTCATTCTAGAATTATAGTTTCTAGAAAAGACTTTTGTCAAAACACTGTCTAAGATTCTAGCCATTTGAAAAATCAAAATGGCCTCTAGGATGGTAGATATTCTAAAAGTTGCGGTTTCTGTTTTGTATAAAACGTAATCAAAATTTAAACTCAGTAACAAGCCAAGAAGTGCCATTACAACAAACAAGAACCTCACATTAAAGATGGTTCTTTCTTTGTTTTGCTGATTTGTATTATCCCACTTAAAATATTTAGGCAGGGCGGTATTGAATGCAAAAAAGTATAAGGTGAAAATAAAAACGGTAGTAAAGGCCAATCCCAAGAATTGCCCAAAGCTAAATTCGTAGGTTCCAATGGTGAATAAAATTTCCCGTAACAGTTCGTTTGAATTCATCTATTCTTGCTCTTTAAGGTCTACTCTTCTAGTATAAACCTCAAAATTAAAATCGAATTTATTTTTTTCATTGGCCTTTTTCTCGTCTTTAGAAATAAGCTCCCAATTATCAAAGTTTATGTCTCTAAAGTAAACAACTTCATCACCTTCCTTGAAACTAACATCTGTAAAAACCCTAGTTAAATAAAGTTTATCTAGGTAATTCCATGCAAGGTTGTAAATCTCTGCTCCACCTACAATAAAAACTTCTTCTTCTTGATTATCGTATGCAATGGTCAAAGCTTCTTCTATATCATGAACAACTAAACCCCCTGAAACCACATAAAAAGGATTACGCGTCATAATTATATTTGTTCGTTTTGGGAGCGGTTTCCCAATAGATTCGAAACATTTTCTTCCCATTATAATGTGATGTTCCATGGTTTTTCTTTTAAAATACTTCAAATCAGAAGGTAAGTACCAGGGGATGTCATTATTAACACCTATCACCTTATTATTAGACATTGCTACAATTGCAGAAACCAACATTTATTCTTTTTTCACAAGAAACGGAAAAATACAATGTTATCAAGGGTCTTTTATCAACACCTTGTTTTGTAAATAGTTTTTCAAGCCAATCCTACTCGGTCGAATCTCTCCATTTAAGTATTGCTCTATCATTAAACTTGCAGTGGGAGCTGCATATATTCCTCCATCACCTGCGTTTTCAATGTATACCGCAATCGCAATTTTAGGATTTACTTTTGGTGCAAAAGCAAAAAAGATCGAGTGATCTTTTCCATGTGGATTTTGCGCAGTTCCAGTTTTACCACAAATTTTTATGTCTGGTAAATAAGAATTAAGTGCTGTTCCTGAAGTTAATACTTTTTCCATTCCAATGATGACATTTTCAAAATGAATGGAATCAATGGGTACTTCATTTTTAATGCTATACTTCGGATCGATTTCTCTATCATTATGTTTGAATGCTTTAATCAAGCGTGGTGTATAATAGTGACCTCTATTAGCAATCATTGCAGCAAGATTGGCCATTTGGAGTGTAGTCATTTCTAATTCTCCTTGCCCTATCCCTATAGAAACAATTGTTGGAGATCGCCATCTTCTTCCTTTGTATTTTTTATCATAACTTTCTTTACTTGGAACATTTCCACCTTTTTCAATTTCAAAGTCTAAGCCCAAAGGAGCTCCTAATCCCATTTTTTTTAGGTAAGTATTAAAAATATCCAAGCCAGTTCCAGGGTTATGATAACCGTCTTTATCGATAATTCTTTTAAACATTTCACAGAAGTATGCATTACAGGAATACTGAATCGCTGTACCCATATTTCCAATTGGAGGATGGTTGTGGCAGCCTATAACTCTATCAACATTCCAATAACCCTCTTGACAACCGAAAGGTTTATTATAATGCCATACGCCTTCTTGCATGGCTATCATACCTACAATAGGTTTAAACAATGAGCCAGGAGGATATTTAGCAGCTACTGCTCTATTAAAAAATGGGTTTAGCGGATCTTCGTTTAATTCTTTAAAAGCTTTTCCTCGCTCTCTACTAATGGCTAAAACATCTGGATTATAAGTTGGTGCACTGATAAAGGATAAAATTTCACCAGTTTGAGGTTCGATGGCCACTATCCCGCCAAGTTTGTTTTGCATAAGACCTTCGCCAAACAATTGAAGGTCTCTATCAATGGTAGATATCAGATCCATTCCAGAAATTGCGGGTTTATTTAAGTTCCCTGATTTAAAGTCCCCCACTATTCTACCCAGGTTATCCTTAAGTTGTACTTTGACTCCTTTTTCTCCCCTCAAGAGCTCTTCATAGGCTGCTTCTAAACCACTTGAGCCTATGTAATCTCCGAGGGCATATTTTCCTTCTGACTTTTCAATCTGTTTTTTATTTACTTCACTGATGTAACCAAGCATGTGTGCTGCAATGGTGTCTTGATAACCACGTATGTTTCTAATTTGCACGAAAAAACCTGGAAACTCGTGCAAGCTCTCTTGCAATTTCGTGTAAGTTATTGCTGAGAGTTTCCTCATAAAAACAAAAGGTACCGACCTAGAGTACCTATTACCAAATTGTTTTTTTACTCTCTTTTTAAAGCCTTCTTTATCAATGCCTAATATTTCACAAAGATGAAGGGTGTCCATTTCGGCATCGATCTGATTATAGGTCACCATGAGGTCATAACTAGGATAATTATACGTTAGGATGTTTTCATTTCGATCATAGATGACTCCTCTAGAAGGGTACAAAACCAAATTGTTTACTGCGGCTGTTTGAGCTTTTTCCTGATACTTTTTATCAAATAATTGCAATTGCATGGCCCGACCTATTAGGATAAGTGTACCTAATAAGAATATGATTTTGATAGGAATCTGTCTGCCTGCGTAAGTATCAGCCAAAGGCTAATTATTTTGGGTTAAAAATGAACTGATATAAAATTATGAAAAGGATGCTAATAAAGAAACTTGCCAATGTTTTTAATATAATTTGGCCTATGTAAACGAAGGTAAATGCTTCGACAGAAAAGTAAAAGAACAGGTGTAAAAACAATAAGATACTGGCATACCTCAAAAACCAAAGGAATCCATAATTGGTAGCATTAGGGCTCAATAAGACATCATAATCACTTTGAGGTTTGTTTATGGCAAGAATATTAGGTCTAATAAAGGCTGTAAATACACAGGCGCTTGCATGGATTCCAATTGAATTATAAAAGATGTCAACAATAATCCCCATTAAGAAAGCCAATAAAATGATGACCACTTTCGAATACCTAAAGGGCAACAACAATATAAAAATGGGATAAATAAAAATATGGAAATAAACAGCATAAGACCACTGCATGTTCAATTGCTTAAAAACGGCTACTTGAAACAACAGTAACAAAATAAGTCTCCATCCATTTCTTAAGTTGACATTATTCATTCTTAGTCGCTTGTTCTAATTCCTCTTTTTCGTTTTTAAAGTTATCACTTATTATGTATACATAATCTAATCTGCTTAGATCATTACTTAATTTTACATCGATGGTATAAGAATTAAACCCTTGCTCTAGCCAAAAAGAATCGATTTTACCAATCGAAATCTTTTCTGGAAATTTTGAAGAGTATCCACTTGTCACAATTGTATCACCAATAGCAATGATAGCGTGTTTTGGAATATCTTCTAATTGTACAATGGTAGGATCGTCTCCTTTCCAAGCAAGTGAGCCAAAGTATCCTTGAGGATGAATGCTAGCAGAAATACGTACTTGTCTATGAAGCAAAGAAACCGCTATGGAGTAATTTTTACGGACATCTTTTATGATGCCGACTACTCCATTTTGATCAATAACTCCCATCCTGGGTTTTACTCCATGATTGGAACCTTTGTTAATGGTAATTTTATTATTATTTAAGTTTATGGAATTGTTGACGACCTTTCCTACCAGATAAGCATATTGAAAAAGAGAATCTTGATTGTAGAGGCTGTCCAGATTTGTGACGGATTGATATTCAGAATTATAAAGTAATTTTCTAAGTCTGGCATTTTCATTAGCAAGACTATCTGCAACTCGATCTAATTTAAAGTAAGCACTCATCTTATCCACTCGATCATAGATAGAGCCTGTAACAATATTTGCAGAATTAAGGTAAATTTCTTGTTGAGACCTGTTGTTTCTGATGATCAGAATGAAGCAAAGAAACTCTAAAAAGATAAAAAGGAAGATGTGACCATACTTAATAAAAAGTAAAAAGAGGTTCCGCATGGTTTACTTTTATAAGGTGACTAAACGTCATTTCTACCAATAAGGAATGAAAAACGATCTGTATTTTTTAAGGCTATACCTGTACCTCGAACAACAGCTTTTAAAGGATCTTCTGCTACATGTACTTTTAGCTTTGTTTTGGAAGCAACTCTTTTATCTAAGCCACGCAGCAAAGCTCCACCTCCTGTGAGGTATAATCCTGTTTTATAAATATCTGAAGCAAGTTCAGGAGGAGTCATTTCTAATGCTTTTAAAATGGCTTCTTCAATTTTAGAAATAGATTTATCCAAAGATTGTGCAATCTCTTGGTATGTTATGACAATCTGCATAGGAATACCTGTCATTAAATCTCTTCCATTGACGGCATAATCTTCTGGAGGATTTTCTAATTCTTCCAAAGCAGAGCCTACGTTGATTTTAATTTGTTCGGCTGTTCTTTCTCCTATTAAGATATTGTGTTGCCTTTTCATGTAAGAAATAATGTCTGAGGTGAATTCATCTCCAGCGGTACGAATTGATTGATCACAAACTATTCCTGAAAGCGCTATAACTGCAATTTCGGTAGTTCCTCCTCCGATATCAATCACCATATTCCCAACAGGTTCTTCTACATCAAGACCTATTCCTAGCGCTGCAGCCATGGGTTCATAGATCAAGTACGTTTCTTTAGAATCAACATGATCAGCAGATTCAAAAACTGCTCTTTTCTCTACCTCTGTAATTCCAGAAGGGATGCAGATCACCATTTTCATGTGTGTGAAGAATTTCTTCTTTCCATCACCGATCAATTTGATCATGCCTTCGATCATGCTCTCTGCAGCTTTAAAGTCGGCAATTACACCATCTTTAAGCGGTCTGATGGTTTTGATGTTTTCATGAGTTTTTTCATGCATCTGCATGGCCTTTGTCCCGACAGCTATGGTTTCACCTGTTTTACGATTAATGGCAACGATAGAAGGCTCATCAATAACAATCTTGCCATCTTGAATGATCAATGTATTAGCAGTACCTAAGTCAATTGCGACCTCTTGAGTGAAAAAATTAAAAAACTTCATTAAATAGTCTAAGTGAGCTTATTGTTATTGCAGATTTCTCGAAATACTCTTAAAGAGTACAAAACAACTAAAATTAAACCAAAAATTACAAAATATGGTATTATTCCTCAGATACTTTTTGGTCTCCTATGATAACTTCCCAAAACTTATGCTCTTGAAAGTATTTATTGGATAAGTCTTGTATCCTTTCAGGCTTAATATTCTTAATAGAGTGGACCAATTCATTAACTGTAGAGAAGGGTACTTGATGAGTTCGCATACGTTTAATGACTTCAGACTGAGGCAAGGGGCCATCAAAAAGGGTCAATAAATTACCCATGAGGTAATTTTGAACCATGTTTAATTCCTCCATTCCAACAAGTTCATTTTTTAAGCGATCCAATTCAAAATGGATTTGTTTCAGTGTGTCTTCCTCAAAATCTTTTCCTATTTCAGTACCTATATAGAAATAGCCATCATGAACCATTGTATCAAGGCTAGAAAATATGTTGTAAGTATAGCCTTTGTCTTCCCTTATATTCATCATCAACCTAGAACCAAAATAGCCCCCCAGTATTGTGTTAAGGACATAAAAGTCATTATAATCTGGATGGGATCGATTAAAGGTTTTGAAGCCAATTCTTATAGCCGTCTGAAGAGCGCCTGGCATTTCCAAACGAATTTTTTTGGTTTCGGTCGGAGCTTGGACAAACTGGTGATCGATTTTTTCTCCTTTAGGGATGTCTCCAAAATATTTTTCTAATGCTTTCAAAAATGCAGGGGAAGTTTTTCCACTAATCACAATTTCAGCATTAATAGCAGTGTGTGTGCGATCAAAGTGTTTTTCTAAATCTCCGACTGTTAATGAATCAAAGCCTTTTTCACTAGAATTATATCCATAGGGATGTCGATCACTAAAAATACACTCAGTAATCATACGATAGGCTTTGACATCTACATTAGATTCATTGATTTTAAGCTTTTGTTTGTGGGTAGTTTTAAACTGATCTAATTCATTTTCAGGAAAACTCGGTTCTTTAATGATTTCAGCGAAAATTGGCAAAAGTTTTTCAAAGTGTTTCGATAGGCAATAAAGCACCATATTTGATGTATCTAAATCGACCGGGTTAGCAATAGAAGCGCCATGAAAATCTAGAATTTCAGATATTTCTTCCGCACTATGGCTTTTTGTGCCTTCTTGCAAGAGCCTGGAACAGGCCCTAGCCACCATCTTTTTATGCTCATATGGTCTCCCAGCTCTAAAAAACACATCAAGCTTTATAACATCTTGTTTATCTGTATGTATCTCCCAAACCTTAATTCCGTTAGAGAGTCTATGCTCTATTGGGTGCTGAAAGTCTACATTTTCGACTATATGTATCCCTGGAGGATTTTTTCTATCTATCATTTATGCGATCTCTTTGTGTAAAAGGCTCGCAAAAATGCTATTTTTACGAGAATAATTTTAATCCTTACCTATGACATTTAGTGTATCATCGAGTGAATTACTAAAAAGGCTCCAAATAGCAGGAGGAGCAATTAGCAATAATGTTGTTTTACCAATTCTTGAAGACTTCCTTTTCAAGCTAGAAGGCAACATTTTGACTATCACAGCTTCTGACCTTGAAACGACCATAGTTACAGAAATTGAAGTCATGCCTGATACTCCAGGCATGGTAGCTGTACCAGGAAGAATTTTAATGGATACGTTAAAAGCACTTCCAGATCAGCCCATTACTTTTAAATCAGATGAAAAGAATTTTGCGATAAGCATTACATCTTCCTATGGTAATTACAAACTTGCAGGCGAAGATGGGGAAGATTTTCCTGAATTACCAAAAGCTGAAAAAGTAGACAGTTTTAGTTTACCAGCAGAAGTATTGGTACAAGCCATAAGTAAAACCATATTTGCGACAAGCAACGATGAATTAAGGCCGGCTATGTCAGGTGTATTGTTTGAAGTTGACTTTGGAAGCATCAAAATGGTCGCTACAGATGCGCACAAATTAGTGAAATACACCTTCAATGGAATAAAAAGTAATGTAAACACAAGATTCATAGTACCAAAAAAGGTCCTAAATCAAATGAAATCTAGTTTACCATCTAAATCAGACATTAAAGTTTCATTCAATAAATCAAATGTGTTTTTTGAAACTGATGGTGTTCATATGATCTGTCGTTTAATCGATGCGAGATACCCAGATTATAATGCAGTCATTCCAACCGACAATCCAAATAAATTATCTGTAAACAGAGCAGACTTTCATAGTTCTTTAAAACGAATTTCTAACTACGCCAATAAGACTACTAATCAGGTTGTCCTAGATATTGCAAACAACAATTTAAGCATTAGTGCTCAGGATCTAGATTTTTCCAATGAAGCAAAAGAAAACATTTCTTGTGTTTATGAAGGCGAAGACATGCGCATCAGTTTTAATGCTAAGTTTCTTGCAGAAATGTTAGGTGTCTTAAGTTCTGAAGAAGTTCACTTGAACATGTCGTTTCCAAATAGAGCAGGAATTCTTTTACCAGGAGAAACTTCCGAAGGAGAAGAAATTCTTATGTTGGTAATGCCAGTGATGTTAAGTGTTGGTGCATAAAATGAGGATCGCAATAATATCCATAGCCGCTTACTTGTTTTTTCTGACTTCTTGCGTGTCCGAAAAGAAGGCAGATCGTATAGCAAACCAACCAAGAGTTGTCGCTAAGCATTGGTTAGAAAATTATTATTACAAGAACAATTACGAAGAAGCCAAACTCTATAGCACTGCTCGAACGGCTGATATGATCGACACCATAAAGACTTTAATCTTTCCAGAATTTGGCGAAAGCTCCATTAAGTTTGAAATTAAAAGTGTTCATTGCAAAGAAGTGAAAGACAAGGCAGAATGTACTTGTTCCTACATAGATGGTGGCGAAGCCTTTGAAGAGGTACTTACTTTAGTAAAAGTAAAAGACCTTTGGTTAGTTGATGCAGAAATCTTAAATGACGATGACATGTTGCAAGATGATGACATCGACGCTATGACTAAGGAGTTTGAAAGCTCTTTGGAAAAATTATTAAAAGAGTAATTTTATCATGAAAGTCGGATTATTCTTTGGTTCCTTTAACCCAATACACGTAGGTCATCTTATCATAGCTAATTTCATGGCTACACAGACCGACTTAGATCAAGTCTGGATTGTTGTATCTCCTCAAAATCCACTTAAAAAAAGTAATTCTTTAGCGCGTGATTCTGATAGGCTTCACTTAGTAAGAATTGCTATAGATGACAATCCTTCGCTAAGGGCTTCAAATGTAGAATTCAACTTACCTAAACCTTCATACACGATAGATACCTTAACCTATCTTAAAGAAGAACATGAGAATAAAGAATTTGTATTGATCATGGGTGGTGACAACGTAGCTAGTTTGAAAAAATGGAAAAATTACGAACTTATTTTGGCCAATCATCAAATCTATGTTTACGAACGCCCTGAATACAAAATGGGTGAACTAGCAAATCATCCTTCCGTAAAAGTGTTTAAGGCTCCTCAGATGAAAATTTCAGCCAGCTATATTCGAAAATGCCTTAAAGAAAAGAAATCAATACAATACTTAGTAACACCAGAAGTATTTGATTATTTGGACAGCAGTTCTATGTACCGTTTTCTTTAATTACTTTCCTTAAATTTAATTTTATTGATGTCTTTTCGTGTGACGAGACTTATGTATATTGAATAGATTAAACTGCAGCATATAATGGATTTAGAAAAATATTGGTCCCTGCGATATAAGGAAAACAATACGGGCTGGGACATTGGTTATCCATCCACCCCTTTGAAGGAATACATGGATCAATTAAGTCATAAAACCCTTCGCATTCTAATTCCTGGAGCTGGAAATGCCTATGAAGCAGAATACCTTCACAAGCAAGGTTTTAAAGATGTTAGCGTATTAGATGTATCTACAAAGCCTCTTGAGGCCTTAAAAAAAAGATGTGCTACATTTCCAGACAACAAGCTTATTCACGCTGATTTTTTTACGCATAATGGTGAGTATGATTTAATCATTGAACAAACTTTTTTCTGTTCATTTGAACCAACTAAAAATAATAGAACAGCTTATGGAAGAAAAATGAGTGAATTGCTCCCTTCAGGAGGAAAACTGGTAGGGCTGTGGTTTAAGCATCCTTTGACAGAAGATTCCATGCGACCATTCGGTGGGAGCAAAGAAGAGTACTTAAGCTATCTTAGCCCATACTTTACCACAAAAGTTTTCGAAGATTGTACAAATTCAATAAAGCCCAGAAAAGAGAAAGAGCTTTTTGGCATTTTTATAAAAAAGAATCAGACTTAAATTTTATTTCACAAAATTCATATCCAATGGATAGGCCAAAAGTAGGTGTAGGCGTCATCATTCAAAATGATAAAAATGAAATCCTTATTGGGAAAAGAATTGGTAGTCATGCAGCCTATTATTCAATCCCTGGTGGCCACCTCGAATTAGGTGAAAGCTTCGAAGCAGCAGCCATTAAAGAAGTACTAGAAGAAACAGGTCTACACATTCAAAACCCAAAAGTAATTTGTGTGACTAACAATCTGAAGACTTATAAAAAAGAGAACATCCATTTTGTTTCCGTTGATTTATTTACAAATGAATTTCATGGAACTTTAGCTGTCATGGAAAAGGATAAATGCGAAAGTTGGGCTTGGTATTCGCTAGATAATATACCGCAGCCTCATTTTGATGCTAGTGAATTTGCAATAGAGTGTTTTATTAAAAATCAATTTTACATCAAAGATCAAGCATAATGAAAAAAAGAAACTTGATTGTTTTTTATTCCTGTTTGCTTATTTTTGTTTATTCAATATTGGCTTGTGGCAAACTTCATAAAGAAAGCAAGCCTATAACAAACAATGATAAAATATTAAGTTATGCTGTCGATATTAAGAAGCAATCTTTAAATTTTTATTTGAAAAATAAGGAGGATTCAAACTACCTTTCATTTGCCGCTCTTAAACAAGATTTTGAAAAGCAAGGCAAGCACATGAACTTTGCTATGAATGGAGGAATGTTTAAAAAAGATTTTTCTCCTCAAGGCTTGTACATCGAAGATGGATCTATTTTATCTCCAATTGATACCTTTAAAACTAAAGCAGGGAATTTTTATTTGCAACCAAATGGAATATTTTACATTTCAAAAGATGATGAAGCATTCGTCGTCAGCACCAAAAATTTTGAAGAAAATAACAACATTAAACATGCGACGCAGTCGGGTCCTTTGCTATTGATAGATGGCAACTATCATCCTGCCTTTAGAGAAGGTTCCAGTAATCTACACATTCGAAACGGCGTAGGTATTCTACCTGATGGAAAGCTTCTATTTGCAATGTCTAATTCAAAGATTAATTTTTATGACTTTGCTACTTTTTTTAAAGAAAATGGATGTAAAAATGCTTTATACCTAGATGGTTTTGTTTCTAGAACTTATTTACCTTCAAAAGGATTTCATGACTTGGATGGGAATTTTGGGGTTATCATTGCAGAAGATTCTAATACTAACAATTAAAGAAGAAGGCCTATGTCTACGCTTAGTCTCAATAAACTTTCCGAAAAATTATTGTTAGCTGTAAAAATGCAAAAAGACACCTTTGTAATAAGAGAGCAATTGCAAAATTTTAACTTAAATGAACTACAAAAAAATTTAGACATAGACGATAAGAAAAAAGCATTTTGGATAAACATCTATAATGCCTATTTTCAAATCATCCGCAAGGAACAGCAAGTCAAAAAACCAGACATCTATCGAAAAAAACTTTTCAGTTTAGCCCAGCAGCAATTTAGTTTAGATGATGTGGAACATGGCATTTTAAGAAAATATCGTTATAAATATTCTTTAGGGTTTTTTGCAAACATTTTCACCAAAAGGCTTATCAAAAAGTTAGCAGTCGGAGCCTTAGATTATCGCATACATTTTGCGCTAAATTGCGGAGCAAAAAGCTGCCCACCTATAGCATTTTACAATGTAGAAAAAATTGATTTTCAATTAAATCTTGCCACCCAATCTTTTTTAGAAAGCGAAAGTGAATTTAATGATGAGCAAAAAGTAGTACATACCACAGCTTTATTCCAATGGTTTTTAGCAGATTTTGGAGGGATGAGCGGGATCAAATCCATCTACAAAAACCTACTCAACAAGGATGTATCTGATTATAAAATTAAGTACAAAGAATATTCTTGGGAAGAAGATTTAGACAAGTTTGCATAATTTAAAATCAACACCACTTTATTGGTCTTTTGTGGAACAGACAGGTATCGAACCTGTATCTCTGGATTTTCAGTCCAGCGCATAGACCGTCTTTGCTACTGTTCCTCTGTATCCCACCCGAGATTCGAAACGGACTGTAAGGATTTTAAGTCCTTTGCCTCTTCCTTTGGGCTAGCGGGATTAATAGTGCTTTACTTAGTACGGGGAGAGAGACTCGAACTCTCAAAATCTTGATTCTAAATCAAGCGCGTATGCCATTCCGCCACCCCCGCAAAACAATTTGGTATAGATTTCTTTTTTCAAGCAATAAAAAAAGGGCGTCCAAAAATTGAACGCCCTTTATTCCTTTTAAGAAGATTACAAATCATTCAAATAAAAGTGTTCCTTCATCAACTAATGAGTTGAGAAAATTAAATTTCGTTTTCAGGATTGCGCAAGTATTAATTAGATTCATCTTATTTCTTTTTATAAAAATTATTTCTTTCTATTCTTCTTATTTCTTCTCTTGTTTTTCCAAGGTGCATTTCTTTGCCAGTCTCCCGCCATAATAGATCCGTAAGGCAAAACTTCATCTATAACAGATCCTAATTCAAATTCGTTCATTTGTGCTCTCACTGAAGTTGCATTTTTATAAGCAGAAGGTAATTCTGTGATGTCGATTTCATTAGAATAGAATCTAATATCAAGCCCTTGGGTTTCTTCAGCAAATACTGCCTCGATTTTTTTATCTTCTTTGGATCTTCTATGCGCCGTTCTACTCATGTTTCTTCCTGCTCCATGTGGTGCAAATCCTAAATTCTCAGCAGTCGTTTTACCTTCTACCATTAATATTGGTTCTGCCATATTCAGTGGAATTAATCTCGGTCCTGTAATGTCTGGCATAAACTTTTCGTTTAAAGGAGTCGCTCCTTTAGCATGATAAAACAAATCTCCGTCCTTAAAAACAAAGTTATGTTCGTTCCAGAATCTATTTTCAATCTCCACACTTAGCTTTTCCGCAGCTGCATTATGAATGCAAATATGGTTATGCTTAGTCCAGGCTCTAATAACTTGTAATGCCTCCCAATAGGCTTGTCCTTCTTGAGTTTCGTATGGAATCCAAGCGTTTTGCTGTAAGGTTTTTACAGATCTTTCTTTTCTAAATCTTTCAGCAATTTTCATTCCTTTAGCAAACAACTTTGCACCTACAGCTCTTGATCCATGATGCGTGACCATCATTGTATTTCCTGTTTTTCTAGAAGTTCCTACGAATAAGAAATGGTTTCCATCGCCTTGGGTACCTAAATGTTTTCGAGCTACTTGTATCATATTATTATCATTCAATAATCTATTCCCCTTAAAAGCTTCAAGTAGTTCTGTCGGAAAACGATATTGCTCATTCCTTTCTCTTCCTCCTGGTCCAAAATGAGTAGAAGCATGGGCAGCGTCCATTAATAAACCTGGATCGATTTTACCATAATCTGTCAACATAAGTGAACAACAAATATCCGCACTATGCATGCCAGGATGAATGGCATTTTTTGTCACAACCACTCCCCCAACTGGAATTGTTCCTTTGGGACCAGCTGGACATGCATCAGGCATAATGGCTCCAGAAACTACCGTTGGAGTACGCATCACTTCTTTCATGGTCGCAACAACTGCATTCAAGTTGGTTTCTTCTATCTCGTTTTCTGCTTTAAGATTAATTGAAAAAGGTATTTCATTTTCATGCAAGTCTATTTGGGGAGGTGTTTTAAATTGGTCAAGGTAATTTAAAAGATCCTCATCACTTAATTGTTTTTCATTAATAAATTCAATTGCTTTCTTAAACCATTTTCCTGGTTTATAGCCCAATTCGATAAGTGTGTTTCCGTTAATTTTTTCCATCATTTAAATTTTAGGCAACAGTAATTTTCGTGCCCAGATTGCTTAACAGCAAAGTGAGGCATTAAAGTTCAATTGTTTAAAAATAATTGTTGCTTGATTTCATAGTTCAAAGTAACAAGCTTACTGCGCAATGATCTTGCGTAGTAAGAGGAAATTATTTATTTTTAACTCATGGCACAAAATAAAAATGCCCTAATTCGCTATAAAACCATTGACAAATGTCTACAAAA
>CALDYJ010000064.1 GCA_937941095.1 uncultured Saprospiraceae bacterium
CAATTTATAAAACGTAAAGAGCTTAAAAACATAGATGGCCAAAAGATTAAAATCGTTGGAAAAAAAATGAGTTTCTCGAGATATCTTTTTGGAGGTATTGTTTTTGGTTTAGGTTGGGCATTGAGTGGTGCTTGCCCTGGACCTATGTACACTTTAATTGGGAATGGATATAGCGTTTTTATTGTAGTGATTTTGAGTGCTATTTTAGGAACATATATTTATGGAATTTTGAAAGATTACTTACCGCATTAAAAATAATATACAATATTAAGATTTGAGTTTTTCTGTCTTGCGACAAATTTTAATTTATTTTGAGCAAGGAGGCTATCGGGCTTATTTATTAAAATAATACTTAGTTCTATTTGCATTTTTGCAATAATTGCTTCTTATTTAAGTTTCTTAATGAAGACCAACACACCTAAGCGTGCAACTCAATGAAAAAAATAGGACGGCAAGAATTTGATGCACTATTCAATCTGCACTATGAGCAAATGGTAAGAACTGCCTATGCTCTTTTGTCCGATTCAGCACTTGCTGAAGACAAAGTCCAAGAAGTTTTTATAAAATTTTGGGAAAAACGTGAGTCGCTTAATATTGAAAAATCAATTACCACCTATCTAAAAAGAGCTGTCATTTTTCATTCAATTGACCATTTGCGGAAAGCAAAAAAAATGGAAGAACACATTACCAATCATTCGAATGTTTCACTTAATCTAAGCTTAAATACTCCAGAAACTGAATTGTTGAATAAAGAAAATCTTCAAGCGATTTACGATAAAATAGAAGCACTTCCCAACAAAACTAAACTCATCTTTAAGCTCAATCGTTTTGAGCACTTAACGTATACAGAGATAGCAGAAACCTTAGAAATGTCCATAAAGTCTATAGAATACCACATGTCCAAAGCTTTGAATATATTAAGAAAAACAGTATTCGGGTTATTGTTTCTTAGTCTTTTAGAAATAAATTAAAACTTTTCCAAAATACTTTAGGGTACATGCCATCTAGAATCGTCTAAAGGGCAAAAGTATCTAATGGAAGACTCTAAAACACATCTTATACTTCGGTCTTTTGAAAAAGACTTGTCTAAGAAAGAGCTTGCGGAATTAATGGCCTGGCGAAAGGTAAATTCCGAAAATGAGCAGCAATACCAGGAGACGAAATTTTTATGGGAGAAAGCCCAGATGACCAAAGCTAATGCCGAAGTTTCAGTAAATAAAAAGGCTGCTTTGGAAAAAGTGAAAGCACAAATAAACAATTCTAAAGTAGTCCCTCTTAGTAGACGTCTCATGAAATGGGCAGCTGCAATTTTGTTCTTAGTAGGTTCAGGTATTGCTTTCCAAATGTTTAATGGTCAAGCAGAACTAGTTAATATATCTACCGCCGCAAATGAACAGAGAGAAGTAGTACTGCCAGATCTAAGTAAAGTTTGGATGAATGAAAATTCCAGTTTGAGCTATGTACCTCAATTTGATGGTGAAAATAGAAGTGTCCAAATGGAAGGGGATGTCGTGTTTGAGGTGACGCCTAATCCGTCCAAACCATTTGTCGTGCAATCTAGTGATCATGAGGTAACTGTGCTGGGGACCAAATTTAATGTCTTAGCTCCGAAAAAGAAAACTGATACAAATTCAGAATTTAAAGTACATGTCTTTCATGGCAAGGTCAAAGTTAAAAGTGATGATAGTGCATTGATTCTAACAAAGGGTATGACAGCTGGGTATGAACAAAACAAGCTTTCCTTAATCGAAGATTATTTTCCGAATTCACATTTTAAGCATACAGAAATCTTGGTGTTTAAAAACCAATCATTACAGACGGTTTTAGATGAAATTGAAACAGCATATGAGGTTAACATTGATTTGGCGGAAGAAAGCCTGATGAGCTGCAATTTTACAGGAAAATTTAAAAGTCAAAATATAGATGAAGTAATGGATATAATCGCGGAAGTGCTGAAATTAGAATTCATTAAAATAGACGCCACTAACTTTAAAATAACAGGAGGATCATGCAATTAAGAAAAAAGAACAAACATTTATTTAGCCTCCTTTTGATTTTTTTAGGATGGAACTTTATTAGCCAAGCTCAATCTTCAAATTTATTAGACGCACCAGTAGATTTGAATATGGAAAATAAATCACTTGAAGAGGTATTAGAAAGCATTGAAGAACAAACGGTTTGTTCATTTTTCTATAATCCTGATGAATTGAAGAACGATAAAAAATACAGTTTTAAGGATGAACATTTAGAAATTAGAACAGTACTTAATCGCTTGTTTCCAAACGAAGAAGTTAAAATTAAAACAAGAGGTTCGCAGATTATTTTGGTAAAAAATCGATCTGTTAAAGAGGCTAGAATATCCGAAACCAAGTACACAATAAGTGGTTACATAATGGATGAAGAAAGTAGTGAAACGCTTATAGGAGCAACTGTTTATTGTACTTCTTTAGGGATTGGAACCATTTCAAATGAATATGGCTTTTATAGTTTAACCATGCCTGAAGGAAGCTATGAGCTTACATTTTCATATGTAGGTTACGCTTCAAGAATAGAGAAGCTAAGCTTAAATAAAAACCTTGAATTTTCTGCTTCGCTTGAACTGGGCAACAAATTGGCAGAGGTGATTGTGGAAGCAGATGCAAATACACATAGACACTCAGAAACAAAAATGAGCAGCAATAAGATTTCTATGGAAAAAATAAAATCCATGCCTGTACTAATGGGTGAAAGAGATGTCTTGAAAGTGATCCAACTTTTACCGGGAGTACAGTCTGGTTCGGAAGGAACTACAGGCTTGTATGTAAGAGGAGGGGGCCCAGATCAGAATTTGATGTTGTTAGACGGAGTACCTGTCTATAACGCAAGTCATCTGCTTGGCTTCATGTCGACTTTTAATGGAGATGCCATTAAAAGTGTTGAACTTACTAAAGGTGGCTTTCCTGCTAGATATGGTGGTCGACTTTCGTCCATTATTGATGTAAGGATGAAAGAAGGAAACATGAAAGAAATTAAGGGTGATTTTACAATAGGTTTTATTTCGGGGCGATTCAATCTAGAAGGGCCTATAGTTAAGGATAAAACATCTTTTAGTTTTTCTGGTCGAAGAACATGGCTTGATCTTTTTGCAACTCCAGCTCAAAGAATAAACAATCGAAGCTTAGAAGCTACTACACCAAAGAGTCTTGTGAAGTACAATTTATATGATATTAATGCGAAGATAAACCATAAATTTTCTGATAAGAGTAGGCTGTATTTAAGCACTTACTTAGGTAATGATCGACTGGCAGTTAAATTCACAGAACCTAGTTATGATGAACAAGGAGCATTGGATTGGGGAAATAAAATAGTTTCCGCCAGATGGAATTATCAGTTTAGTCCAAAACTGTTTAGTAACACAACAGTCTACTTAAGTTCTTATGATTTTGATTTTAAAAATGATTTATTGGAGTTTGCAGGAACAAAAAATGAGTTTAATGAAAAATATACTTCTAATTCCAATATTCGTGATTATGGAGCGAAACTGGATTTTAATTATGTTCCTCATCCTAAACATTATATTCGAACAGGGATAAAATATGGGAATTTAGATTTTACTCCCACAACTACTGAATTCAAATTAAAAGAAGGTCAAGAGCCTGAAACAATTATTAAAAGTACAAGCCCTAAAGTTTCAGGGGTAGAAATGAATGCCTATGTTGAAGATGACATGGTTATCAATGACAGGATTAAATTAAATGCAGGTGTTCATGTGTCTAACTTTGCCGTACAAAATTCAAACTATGTTTCAATTCAGCCAAGAGCGGCATTAAGTTTATTGCTAAATGAAAAATCGTCTTTAAAATTTTCGGCCACGAAGATGACACAGTTTCTTCACTTATTGGCAAGCCCAGGCTTGGGATTGCCTACGGATCTATGGGTATCTAGTACTGATAAAATAAAACCAGAGAATTCTTGGCAGTACGGTGTCGCTTATACCAGAAGCTTGGGCAATGGATTCGAATTAACTCTTGAAGGATTTTATAAGGATATGGATAATTTATTGGAATATAAATCAGGATTCAATTTCTTTTCAAACAGTAAAGATTGGGAAGATAAGGTAGATGTAGGTACTGGCATAAGTTATGGTGGAGAAATTCTTTTGGAAAAAACCACAGGTAAAACAACAGGTTGGATTGGCTACACGCTTTCTAAATCTGATAGGGAATTTCCTGATATAAATTTTGGAAAATCTTTTCCATACAAATATGATAGAAGACACGACATTGGTTTAGTAGTAATCCATAAGCAAAGTAAAAAAGTAGATTTTGGTTTAGTTTGGGTCTATGGTACGGGCAATACATATACCTTAGGTACAACTAATTATAATGCCATAGGTATAAATAATATTTCATCTGGGGATGAACCTTACAATACATTAGGAGCTACAAATCATATTGAAAATAGAAATAATCAGAGGATGCCGGCCTATCACAGGCTTGACCTCTCTGTAAATTTGCATAAAGAAAAAAAGCGTGGTACAAGAACTTGGAGTTTGGGGATCTATAATGCATATGCTCGACAAAACCCTTTTATAGTAACTGTGAAGTATGATGGCGGTGGCGTACCTTCTTTAAAACAAACAAGCCTTATACCTATTCTTCCATATTTTTCTTATTCCTTTAAATTTTAAAATTAGTAATCATGAAATATTTTTTATTACTATCGATTTTGGTTTTTGTCTTGTTCAGCTGTACGAAAGATTTACCTTTTCCAGATGTTGAAAGTATAGATTTAATGGTAATTAATGGATTACTAAGTCCTGAGGGAGGAGCAAAGGTACACGTAAGCCAAAGTTGTCATGTTACTGATCCAATGTGTGAGGGGAACAGCATAAACAATGCAAAAGTTTTTTTGCAAGATGCTAATGGGAACACCTTGGTTGAGTTGCAACATCAGTCATATGGTTTGTATACATCAGAAGGATTTGAGATTAAGCAAGATGAGTCCTATAGCATTGAAGCAGAAAGTGCTGCTCTTCAAAAAATAAAAGCAAATGCTCACATCCCTAAAACTAATGCTTGTAATTTGATTTCAAATGATGAAAAAATCTATGAAGATTATCTATGCAGAACTTTTAAGATAGAAATAGAAGATGATCCGAATGAACTCAATTATTATTTGATACATGGTTGGACTGAAATATTAAATGGTGACCATGAAGAAGATTTTCTTTATGAAGTAAACTCTTACCTTTTACCTCATACAGGCTTCCTAACAAAAGACATCAATGCCGAAAATAAAGAAATGGTCTCTAGAGTAAATATATATTCTTACCCTTTACCCTTTATTTTTTTGACGGATGAGAATTTTAATGGGCAGACCTATCCTTTGGAATTTGGGATGCATGAACTTGATATTAGTTTAAGACAAAATTTAAAAACCAGAGCACATATTAATGTGAAGTCAGTAAGTAAAGAGCTTTATGATTATTATAAGTCAGTTACTTTATATCAATTGACTGCAGGAGCCGGAATAGCAGAACCACAGCCTATATTCTCCAACATAGAGAACGGAATTGGAATTTTAGGTGCCTATACAGAAAAGCAATTCGCGATAGATTTGCCAGATACAGAATTTTGGATTGGTAATGATTTTAAGATAGAAAATAACGGCTGTTCAGGCCCATGTGAAGTAAAGTTCTTTGGAGATTTTGGTGATAATGTTAGTTTTATATGGGATTTTGGTGATGGAAATACTTCAACAGAAAAGAACCCTGTTCATGAATATAAAACTGCAGGAGAATATCAGGTGAATTTGGAAGTTGCAATAGGTGATGAAAGGTATGGAAATAGTCAGACTGTACAAATACGATAAAAGAATAGATTTCAAACAAAAAAAGATACTTGTTGTTCTTAATGTTAATGAGCAACATAGTTAATATTGTTTGGTTGAAGCGAGACTTGAGGACACAAGATCACGAACCATTACACAAGGCTCAATTAGAAGGTCTTCCATACTTGATAATCTATGTCTATGAGCCAAGCATTATAGCTTACAAAGATTTCTCTTTAAGGCATCTGAAGTTTGTCTATCATTCCATATTAGAGATGAATGCTATTTTGAAATCAAGTAGGCATTCTGTTCATTCTTTTCATTCAGAATTAGTCGATGTTTTTGATCATCTGAGGTCGAAGTTTCAAATTAAAAAGGTTTTCTCTTATCAAGAAAGTGGTATTAAAATTACTTGGGATAGGGATAAAAGAATAAAAAAATATTTTAAAAGCAAAGGAATTGATTGGAGAGAATCTCAAAAAGGTAATGTCATTCGGGGAATTCAAAATAGAGATGGTTGGAATAGAGCGTATCGCGAAAATATTCACAGCCAATTAATCGAAAATACCTATTCTTCTCCACTAGCAATTAAACTTCATGATGAGAAATATCCCTTATCAAAAGAATTCAAATTATCACTCGAAAACTATCCTAAAGAGTACCAACCTCCTGGAGAAAAATTTGCTTGGAAGTATTTAAAGTCATTTGCTGAAGCAAGAGGTTTTAACTATCATCGTTTGCTTTCCAAACCTAAAGAAAGTAGACAGTCTTGTGCTAGAATTTCTCCATATCTAGCTTGGGGAAACATAAGTATTAAACAGGCTTATCAATTTATTTTTCATCATCGAAATATGTCAAGACATAAACCAGCATTCGAGGGAATGTTGACTAGACTCGTGTGGCATTGTCACTTTATCCAAAAATTTGAAGTAGAATGCGCCTATGAGACAAGGTGCATTAATAGAGGTTACGAACAATTGACTCATGAGACAAATCAGGTTTTTATCAAGGCTTGGAAAGAGGGGAAGACTGGCTATCCTCTTGTAGATGCTTGTATGCGCTGCCTATTCAAAACGGGCTGGTTGAATTTTAGGATGAGAGCGATGTTGGTTTCTTTCTTGTGTTATCAGCTTGATCAAGATTGGAGAGATGGAGCCTACCATTTGGCAAAGCTGTTTTTGGATTATGAGCCTGGAATCCATTATCCTCAATTCCAAATGCAGGCAGGAACAACTGGTGTAAATACGATTCGAATGTATAACCCAATAAAACAATCACAAGATCATGATCCAAAAGGTGTGTTTATAAAGTCGTGGGTACCTGAATTAAAAAATATCCCTGTTGCATTCATTCATGAACCTTGGAAGATGACAGCAATGGAAAGGCAGCTGTACAAATTTGATCTGGAAAGAGACTATTTCTTGCCTATAGTAGAACTTGAAAAGAGTACAAAAAAAGCTAAAGACAAAATATGGGGACATCGTGCTAAGCCTGAGGTTCAAAAAGAAAAGTGGCGGATTCTAAAAAAGCATATGAATAGAAGTAAGCATGGTAGGGATAGTTGAATGACCCTCGTTTTCCACTAGTCCTCCATCTTTTATTAATCTTATCGTTAATTTTTCACCTTGAAATTTTTTTGTCTCTTCACCCAGCTGGTTGAGGATTATGTGTTCAACATTACCTGTCTCATCGTAGGTGACAAATTCATAAGTACCATTGGTGTTTTTTCGAGATGTTAAAAGCTTGTTGCTGCTAAAAGGAGTTTCACAAGGAAGTAAATCTTCTTCCACTTCAAAGCCAAAGCCATCAGGCAGAAACTGGGCTTCCAATGAATGTAAAGATAAACTTGTAAAAATAAAATGGAAAGTGTTTTGATCTTTAATCCGAAACCAATTAGGTAACCAAAGTTACATTGTTCATTTTGTAAAAAAAATCCAAGATTAGATAAATTTGAATTATTAAAGATAAGTTGATTAAGCCATTAAGGGCTTAAGCAAATAGAATCTGTTTCCCATAAAAGTAAATTAAAATTTCAAGCGAAGACTTGCCATTAGATGAATGCTAATGGCCTGATAGATCTATGTAAGCCATGAATCAATAACAACAGCTTCATTCCCGTGTATTTGAGTCTTTGCTCTTGAAGAAAGAAAAATGGGGCCTCTTTGTTTAAAATAAATAAAACAACCCATGTTTTGGAAGATGACTTCATAACGAAATGGCGCCCTGATCTTCATTTTTTCAATCAGTACTTGACCTTGATAGTTGAATGTATTTCGAGAGATAATCATTTCTTTATAAGTAGGCATTTATTTATACTTACTTGATTTAATTCAAGTAAGTATAATTGAAATGCTATAGGTCTAAATTTTGTTTTAGAATTCTTTCTTTTTTGTGGTAAATGTTTTACTTACTATTTTCCATTCTCCATTAATTTTGAGTAGATGCATAAAGTCTATATACGAAAAGGTTTCATATTCCAATTCTAACTGTGCATTTGCAGCATCTCCCACAATATTGATTGCAGTTATACTTGTAATAGTTTTAACTTCTGTATTGTTTGTTACATGTTCGATTAATGCCTCTAAGGCATTAACTTCAGTATAGTCTTTTTCAACCCATTTCATAGTTGCCGAAGGAATAAAAGCTTTTTTTAGGGATTCAGGATTGTGTTTTACTAATCCATCAAAGTAATTTGCAATTGTATTTTCAATCAATTGTAGATCTGTGGTTTGAGCTTCTGTTTTAATCATGATAGTAGAGATTAAGAATAATGTAATAATTAATTTTTTCATTATAAGATTTTAAGTTACTTGATGCAAAAATAGGTATTTAACATGGTAAGGAATATGGACTATTAGTCCAGAATAATGGATATTAAGTTCCGCTCCTTAGCATTGAAAATAGACTTACTTTTTGAATGATTTTATTAATCCCACTAAAAACACTTATCTTCACCCAGAGCATTAAAAGAATATAGTGGCAACAGATTTCACCCGTTTACAGGATGCCTATCTGGCTGATCCTAGAGTAAACAAGATCAAAGAGGTCCTTTCAAAAGGATCCAAAACTCGTTTAAAACTAGATGGAATTAAAGGAGCGCTGGATTCCTTTGTCCTTTTCTCAAGTTTTCAGCAGTTAAATAGAACAATTCTCTTCATTGCAGATGATAAAGAACAAGGAGCTTATCTCCAAAACAACCTATCTGCGATTTCTGATAAAAAGGAGATTCATTTTTTTCCTGATTCTTTTAAGCGACCAACAGCCTTCGATCTGCTTAATTCGACTTATACGCTTCAAAGGACAGAAACCATTAATAAAATAACAGCTACGGATAAACCTGAACTAATCATTACTTATCCTGAAGCACTTTTCGAAAAAGTGGTTGCACCAGAAGAACTTAATAAAACGAGAATCAATGTAAAGGTCGATGAAAAATTGGATCTTGATTTTTTAATTGAACTATTGGTGGAATATGGTTTTAGCAGAGAAGATTTTGTATACGAACCAGGTCAGTTTTCTATTAGAGGAGGAATAGTAGACATTTTTTCTTTTGGAAACGAATGGCCTTATAGAATAGAACTGTTTGACGAAGATGTAGAGAGCATTAGAACCTTTGACCCAATGTCTCAGTTATCAAAACAAAACATCAGTAGATTTTCTATTGTACCAAACATCAATACTCAATTTTCGAAAGAAGACAAAGTTTCACTTTTTGGTGTTTTGCCAGAGGATACTGTCATCTGGATGCAAGATTATACATTGATGATGGATAAGTTGAATGCCTGCCTTAAGAAAGCGGAGGAATTTTCTGAATCAGTCAGCTCAACTGAAGATAGTGATGTAGTAAAATTCTTTAGAGAAAATTCATTTGTTATTCCTGGAGAAGTATTGAAAGATTTAGAGGCCTTTCCAAGTGTTTTTGTAAGCCACAAAAAACTAAGTTTTGAAGTAGATGAAACAATTGTCTTTAATTCAAAACCTCAGCCTAGTTTTAATAAAAACTTCACCCTTTTAATAGAGGATCTTACTAAGAATGAAAAAAGGGGTTTTAGTAATTATTTGTTTACAGACAATCCAAAGCAAATAGAAAGATTTTATAGTATTTTTGAAGACTTGAAAGCTGATGTGAAATTTATGCCCATCACAAGAGCATTAAGTGCTGGTTTTATTGATGAAGATAAAAAAGTAGCTTGTTATACGGATCATCAAATTTTCGAACGCTTCCATCGCTTTCAACTTCGAAAAGGGTTCTCAAAAGATAAGGCGCTGAGCTTAAAGCTTTTAAAAGAATTAAAACCAGGAGACTTTATTACACATATTGATCATGGCGTTGGGAGATATTCTGGACTAGAAAAGTTGGACATCAACGGGAGAATTCAGGAGTCCATGCGAGTAGTTTATAAAAACAATGACCTGCTTTATGTGGGAATTAATTCCTTGCATAAAATATCAAAGTACGTAGGTCAAGAAGGTAAGGCGCCAAGATTAAATAAGATCGGAAGCGAAGCATGGAAATCATTAAAAAATAGAACCAAAAAAAGGGTAAAGGATATTGCTGCAGAACTTATTAAACTTTATGCTAAGCGAAAAGCCTCTAAAGGACATGCCTTTCAACCTGACGGGTACATGCAAAACGAATTAGAAGCTTCCTTTATATATCAAGATACTCCTGATCAGTTAAAAGCAACTAATGATGTCAAAGAAGACATGATGAAAGAATATCCAATGGATAGATTGATTTGCGGGGATGTAGGTTTTGGTAAAACAGAAATAGCCATTAGAGGAGCATTTAAAGCTGTTGTGGGTGGAAAACAAGTTGCTATATTAGTACCTACTACTATTTTAGCTCTTCAGCATTATAAAACTTTTAGCGAGCGACTTGGATCATTTGGCGTCAGTGTAGATTATGTTAATCGTTTTAAAACCACTAAGCAGAAGAAAGAAATTTTTGAAAAATTAAAAGAAGGTAAATTAGATATTGTCATTGGAACACATGCCATACTGAGCAAGGACATAGGCTTTAAGGATTTAGGTTTATTGGTGATTGATGAAGAGCAAAAATTTGGTGTTGCAGCTAAGGAAAAGTTACGTAACAAAAAAGTTAATGTAGACACCTTGACTTTAACAGCTACACCAATCCCAAGAACTTTGCAGTTCTCTTTAATGGCTGCTCGGGATTTATCCATCATAAGAACTCCCCCACCCAACCGACAATCCATTCACACAGAAACTAGAATTTTCAATCATGAATTAATCAAGGATTCTATCTATTATGAAATATATAGAGGCGGGCAAGTCTTTTTTGTCCATAATCGAGTTAAGTCTCTTCCTGATATTGCAGCCTTGGTTAAAAGAATGTGCCCAGACGTTGATGTCGCTATGGCACATGGCCAGATGGAATCCAAAAACTTAGAAAGAACCTTGTTGGATTTTATTGAAAGAAAAAATGATGTACTTGTTTGTACCAACATAATCGAAACAGGCCTAGACATTCCTAATGCAAATACCATCATCATCAATAATGCGCACCAGTTTGGAATGAGTGATCTCCATCAACTAAGAGGGCGAGTAGGACGTTCAAACAAAAAAGCATTTTGTTATTTATTTTGTCCTCCCATGTCTACCTTAACGACAGAGGCAAGGAAGCGATTGAAAGCATTGGAAGAGTTTTCGGATTTAGGATCGGGCTTCAACATTGCTATGCGTGACTTAGACATTAGAGGAGCAGGAAACCTATTAGGTGGTGAACAAAGTGGCTTTATATCAGACATTGGATACGAAACGTACCAAAAGATATTGGAAGAAGCCATCCAGGAATTGAAAGAACAAAAGTTTAAAGATTTATTTAAAGAGGACATTGAACAAAAGAAACAATATGTACGTGATGTCAACATCGATACAGATGTCGAAATGCATATACCAGACAACTACATTTCTAACATTCAAGAAAGACTAAACTTATATACTGAACTTAATACCATAGAAGACGAAAAGACGCTTGAAGCTTTTGAGAAAATGCTTACAGATCGATTTGGGCAAGTACCAGAACAGATTTACGAGCTCTTTGACGCGATACGTTTGCGATGGACAGCAAAGGAATTAGGCTTCGAAAGAATACTATTAAAAAGTCAAAAAATTCGATTGTACTTTGTTTCAAATCCTCAATCAGTATTTTATGAAACCAAAACCTTTAATGACATTATTCAATTTGTAGCGACCAAAGGACAAGCGCATGGCTTATTTTTAAAACAGACTGCCCGATATTTTATGCTAGGAAAAGACGGTGTACATACACTAAAAGCAGCAATGGATGTCATGGAGTTGGTGCAAGAAGGAATAGGCATGGAGGTTGCAGATAAAGTTTAATGAAAGAATGCCAGCTTCAAAGCAAATGCTTCAAAGCTAAAAGACTAAAAAACATTATATTTGGCGATGGCAAAAAAGAAAGCGAAAGGCCCAAAATCTACAAGGCTAAAAGCAGGAGGCTTCAAAGGCGCCCCTGTTTGGTTCACCAATAAAAAATTACATTTTCTTATTATTTCAGTTTTTTGTGCTTTAATGTATTCCAACACATTAAGCTTTGACTATGCCTTGGATGATGCCATTGTAATTACAGAAAATGAATATACAGTAAAAGGATTTGGAGGGATAGGAGACATAATGTCCAAAGATACATTTAGAGGATTTTTTAAAGAAGAAGGCAAAGCCAATTTAGTAACAGGAGGAAGATACAGACCTTTGACTTTGGTTATGTTTGCCATAGAGCGCAGTATATTTGGGAAATCGGCTTTTTGGGGACATCTGTTTAACATCGTTTGGTATGCAGCTACTTGTTGTATGCTGTATTTGCTTTTGTTGAGAATATTTAGTGAACGAAAAAAAGATGGATTTGCTTGGTTTGTAGCTTTAGCTACTGCCTTGATTTTTGCAGCACATCCAGTCCACACTGAATGTGTTGCTAATATAAAAGGTCGGGATGAAATTATAGCACTTTTGGGTTCTTTAGCAACAGCATATTTAGTGTTAAAATCTTGGCAAGAGAAAAACAATGGCTTAGGCTATGTTGCAGCTGTGGTGTTTTTCATTACCTTTTTTTCTAAAGAAAATACGGTCACCTTTTTAGGAGTGATACCTTTGATGCTTTATGTATATACCAAGGCAGATGTTGGGTCTATTGTAAAGAAAACGGCTCCTTTACTTGTTGCTTTTTTAGGCTTCTTTGCGATCCGTTCCTCTATTTTAGATTCTAGTTTATTAGAGACCCCAATGGAGATGATGAACAATCCTTTCGTGAAGGCGGAAGGTGGTCAGTATGTAAAATTTACAGCAGCTGAAAGATTTTCAACCATCATGTTTACTCTTGGTCGGTATATAGAGTTAATGTTTGTTCCTTATCCTTTGACGCATGATTATTATCCAAGACATATTGGGATAATGAATTTTAGCAATTGGAAAGTAATCTTGAGCATCTTAAGTCACATTGGTCTGTTGATTTTTGGTCTAAGAGAAGCCTTTCGAAAAAGCACCATCGGATTTGGGATCCTTTATTATTTAGGCACCTTGTTTATCGTGTCAAATTTTATATTTCCAGTAGGGACTAATATGGCTGAACGTTTTCTTTTTATGCCTTCCGTAGGCTTTTGTTTGATTATAGCTGTTTTGCTTTATAAGCTTGGTATTTCAGTTTCTAAGGTGGATAAGATTACTAATTTTAGTCAGCTCAAGGTACCTGTGATGAGTGTTGGATTGATCTGCATTGTTTTTTCAATCTTGACTTTTTTAAGGAATCCAGTTTGGGAAAATAATTTGACTTTATTCACACAAGACGCAAAAATTTCTGTCAATTCTGCGAAACTTCAAAATGCTGCAGGCGGAGTATTGATAGACACATATTCTGATGAAAAAAATGAAACTTTAAGAACTGAAAAATTGCTTCAAGCGGTTAAGCATTTAAAGCAAGCTGTTGTAATCCATCCTAATTATAAAAATGCTTATTTGCTTCTAGGGAATGCACACAACTACTTAAATAAGTTTGAAGAGGCTATTCCTTATTATAACAAAGCCTTATCCCTTGACCCTTCATATGAAGAAGCTAAAAACAATATGGCGATTACGTATCGCGATGCTGGACGTTATTATGGAGAGAAACAAAACAACCTTTCTAAATCACTTGAATATTTATTAAAAGCTGAAAAAGCGAATCCAAATGATTTCGAAACTTTAAGGTTGCTTGGCGTGGCTCTAGGAATGTCAGGTCAAACTCAACAAGCTATTACTTATTTCGAAAGATGTACAAAGCTGCAGCCTAAAAATGCTGGGGCATGGCTCAATTTAGGAAATGCATATGGGCAAGCTGGAAATATTCAAAAGGCAGATGAGTTTCGACAGAAGGCTATAGAGATAGATCCAAATGTAATGCAGAGGTGATTAGATAAAGTTAGGAAACACAATGTCATAAAACGGGCACCTAAATTTTATGACACTGTGTTTAGAATTAAAAAGGCTTAATCTTTTTTGATTTCTTTGACCGCTTTTTCAACATCTTTGGTCGCCTTGTTTAGTTCATCCACGTTCTTTTTAGCTTTAGAACGAGAACGTCGAGTTTTCTTTTTCTCTTTGTCTTTAGAAGTGTCTGGGATAACTCCATTTTCAGCTGGTTTCGTTTTGCTGAAAGTTAAGCCATCTTTATCGGTGTTGACATATACAGTATCTCCTTCTTTAAAATCTCCAGCGAGTACTTCTTTAGCCAATTCATTTACAATGTATTTTTCGATGACTCTTTTTAGAGGACGAGCACCAAATTGTGGCTCGTAACCTAATTCTACCACATAGTCTTCAGCACTTGGGCTTAGCTCAATGCCTATGCCTTGCCTCATCAAATTCTTTTTTGTTTTCTTGAAAATGATGTGCAAGATCTTTTTGATTTCTGCTTTGGTCAGTGGCAAGAACATGATTTTTTCATCAATCCTATTAAGAAATTCTGGTCTTAAACTGGCTTTAAGCGTATCCATTATTTCTTCTTCGGTGGTTTCTATGATGTCTTCTCTGTGTTTGTCTCCAAGGGCGTCAAGGTCTTCAAAATTTTCTAAGATGATGTCTGAACCCATGTTAGAAGTCATAATGATCATCGTGTTTTTAAAATCTGCAACTCTGCCTTTGTTGTCAGTCAATCTACCATCGTCTAATACTTGCAATAAAATATTGAAGGTATCAGGATGTGCTTTTTCAATTTCATCTAGCAATACAATAGAGTAAGGCTTTCTTCTGACTGCCTCTGTCAATTGTCCACCTTCATCATATCCCACATAGCCTGGAGGAGCTCCTACTAATCTAGAAGCAGCGTGTTTTTCTTGGTATTCAGACATATCGATTCTGGTGATGGCTTTTTCATCATCGAAAAGTACTTCTGCTACAGCTTTTGCCAATTCGGTTTTACCTACACCTGTTGGGCCGACAAATAAGAAAGAACCGATTGGTTTCTTTTGGTCTTGCAAGCCTGCTCTAGACCTTCTTATGGCATCTGCGACGGCTTTTACAGCTTGATGTTGCCCGATCAATCTTTTACCAATTTCTGCTTCAATGTTTAGTAATTTTTCTTTTTCGCTTTCCATCATCTTTTGCAATGGAATGCCTGTCCATTTTGAAATAACTTCAGCGATGTCATTCGCAGTAACTCTTTCGCTGGTAAATCTGGTGTCGTCAGGAATGCTATTAAGCTTTTTTTCTGCTTTTGCCAATGCTTCTTGTGATTCTTTTATTTTACCGTATCTTATTTTTGCTACTTCTTCAAAATCAGATTCTCTTTCAGCGACGGCAGCTTCATGCTCGTAATCTTCAATGTTTTTCTTGATCTTTTGAATTTCATCTACAGCATCTTTTTCATTTTTCCATGCAGCTGTTAGTGAATTCAAGGTTTCTTTTTCGTTAGCAATTTTTTCCTTGATTGCATCAAGTTTTTTTGCGTCTCCTTCTCTTTTGATGCCTTCTTTCTCTATTTCTAATTGCCTAACTTTTCGATCCTGCTCATCTACCTCGTCAGGAACAGAATCTAATTCCATTCTTAATCTAGCAGCAGCTTCGTCAATTAAATCTATAGCTTTATCTGGCAAGAATCGGTCTGGTACGTATCGTTTAGATAATTCGGCTGCAGCCATCAAGGCTTCATCCATGATTTCTATTTTATGATAAACTTCGTATTTTTCTTGTAGTCCTCTTAAGATAGAAACAGTGTCCTCTAAGCTAGGTTCATCGATTTTTACGGTTTGAAATCTTCTAACTAAGGCTTTGTCTTTCTCAAAATATTTTTGGTATTCATCAAGCGTGGTAGCTCCAATGGTTCTTAATTCACCTCTTGCAAGCGCAGGCTTTAATATGTTAGCAGCATCCATCGCACCTGATCCTCCTCCAGCACCAATGATGGTGTGAATTTCATCCACAAATAGAATTTTTTCGCCATTGGATTCTGTAACCTCTTTGATGACCGCTTTTAGTCTTTCTTCAAATTCTCCTTTGTACTTTGCTCCTGCGATCAGGGAAGCAATGTCAAGGGTATATATTTTTTTGCTTGCTAAATTTTCTGGTACATCTTGTTGTACCATCCTCCATGCGATGCCTTCAATGATGGCTGTTTTACCTACTCCTGGTTCTCCTATTAATAAAGGATTATTTTTTTTCTTTCTTGAGAGAATGTGCATGACCCTTCTTATCTCTTCATCTCTACCGACTATCGGATCTAATTTTCCATCTGCGGCTCTATCGTTTAAGCAGACTGCATATTTCTCTAATGAATTGTAAGAAGTTTCAGAACTTTGATCTTTAACTGTTTTACCTTTTCTAAGTTCTTTCATGGCAGCCCGCAGACCTTTTTCAGTAGCACCTGCTTCCTTTAAAATTTCTGCGCCCTTGTCATCCCCTTGCATAATTCCAAGCAGCACTAATTCCAAGGAAATAAAATCATCTTTAAATTCGGGCATCATTTTCTTTGCTCGATTCAAAGCTCTATTACAGTTTTTGGTAAGATGTTGTTTAGTTGCACCTTTTACTCTTTCGTGTTTGTCGATTACAGCGATCAAGGCTTCCCGCAAACCATTGGTATTAACTTCCATTTTTTCAAAAAGAAATCGCATGGTTGGTTCATCTACTTCCATCATTCCTACGATGAGATGATAGGTGTCTATGCTCTGATGGTCTCTGTCTTTGCCTATTTTCTGTCCTTGCAGAATGGCATCTTGGGATTTAATGGTAAAGTCGTTATAAGTCATCGTATTATTCCGTTATTCTGAATGGCTAAGATAAGGAATTAAGCATCATCAAAAGACCTCAAACCTTGTTGAAATGCTAATTCAAGCTTATTAAGTGCTATACAGATTAAATACGGTGCTTTATAAATGAAGTTTTTATAAATTCAACAAAGATTCATAATTTTTGGACCATGATGGATTTTTCAAAACGAGGTGATTCTATCCTAATTACATACATGCCTTTAGCTAAAGCATTTGCATTCCATTGCATAGATTGCTTGCCTTTCGGCGAATAAGCGTTATGTATTGAAGCCACTAGTTTACCTTGTGTGTCATGTAAGCTTATCCTTACTTTTTCTTGTTTATCCATTGTCCATTCAATATTTAGCGATTGAGTAAATGGATTTGGATAGGTCTTAGCAATTATGTCATTTGAAATTTCTTGTGTAGAAACCATTGGGTCTTCTATTTGTAATTTAAACATACCCCTTCCATAAGTAGCAGCAAGCAGATAGTTTTCAATGGGATGAAAATCTAAATCGATGACTGGCACGTTAGGCAAATCAGCTCCTAAGATTTCCCAGTCTTGGCCATCATCAAAACTTACGAAAACACCAAAGTCTGTGGCTACATAGATTTGACCATCTTCATTTGGGTTGACTAATAAGTCATTGATTGGAACTTCTGGCAAGTTGTTAGCGATTGGGATCCAATTGGCTCCGAAGTCTGTACTTTTAAATAAATGTGAAATGTACTCATGATATCGATAACCAGATATACTTAAGTAGACAACTGACTCTTCGAACGGGCTTGCGTGTACTTTAGTAATCCATCTTTTGGGTAAGCCTTCTGAAATCTCAGTCCAATTGGATCCTCCATCCTCTGTGACCCATACATAGCCATCATCAGTTCCTGCATAAATAATGGAGCTGTTTAAAGGGCTAACATCAATCGTGGTGATCGTACCGTAAGTTAGATTTGTACCAGTCTCTGTGCTTAGACGAGGGCTTATAGCTTCCCAAAAATCCCCTTGTTGAGTAGATTTGTATAACCTTTCTGCACCGGCAAAAATAGTATTAGGATCATTTGGATCGAGTACAAATGGGGTATTCCAATTTTTATCTTCATTAGGAGCTAAACCTAATGCTACATAGTTTCCACCATCGTTTCTTGTTCTAAATAAATTTCCTCTTTGATATTCTAAGTAGTGTATATTGCTATTAGTTGGGTCCACCTCTACCACAAAGCCATCTCCACCAAATACACGATTCCAATCTGCAGGATCTCCACTTTTGACTCTATTGGTTCCATTGTCTTGAGTACCACCATAGTAATTTGTAGGTGTTAGGAAATCTACTTCACAGGTGTAAAATTGAGTAATAGGAATGGTGTTTTGGTGTAACCAAAAACCACCTCCGTTAAAAGAAATGTACACACCGCCATCGTTTCCTGCCACAACAAATTGAGGGTTTAGTGGATGTGGACAAATAGCATGCTGATCAGCATGAACATTTGAGGAAATAAAAAACCAAGATTGACCACCATTGGTTGATTTGAACATGTCCAAGCTGGTGATGTAAAGCACATCAGGATTTGTGGGATCTACGATGATTTTACCAAACCAATACATAAAAGGAGGCGTGTCTATACCACTCGTGCTAACTTGAGTCCAGGATTCTCCTCGATCAATAGTTTTAAAAATCCCTTCAAGCTCAAGAGATTCACTTCCTACTACAGCATACAATATGTCTGGATTTGATTTTGATATAGTTAGACCAATCCGACTTAATTCTATATTTGCTGGAATGCCTAGGTCCAACTTGTCCCAACTTGAGCCACCATCCTTACTTAAAAACACACCAGAACTCAATCCTGCATAATCTCTACCTGAAGGACGCCTTACTCTTTCCCACATTGCTGCAAACACTAAGTTTGGATCTTCAGGATGAACAATAACATCTATTCCACCAGTAGAGTCTGATAGGAATAGTACTTGTTCCCAATCCGCACCTCCGTTTTCTGTGCGATAAATTCCTCGGTCGCTTGTATTGCCAAAAATATCTCCCATAGCAGCTACAAAAACCCTTTCGGAATTGTTAGGATCAATTTCTACTTTTCCTATGCTTCCTACATCTTCTAGCCCTAAATGGGTCCATGTAGCACCAGCATCGTTAGTTTTATAAATACCAAAACCATCATAAGTTAAAGAACCTCCACCTCCATTAGCTTCCCCTGTACCTACATAAAGAATGTTAGGATCATCATCCGCTATGTCAAGATCACCTACAGCTAGACTTGCAGCATCATCAAAAATGGGTGTCCAAGAAGCTCCTTGATCTGTTGATTTAAAAATTCCTCCAGAAGCTGCTCCAGCATATATTGTGTTCATATCTGTATCGTGCATCACGATATCTGTAATCCGGCCGCCAGTATTAGTTGGGCCTAATGATTCCCATGGCTCCCTTAGTCTCTGAGCTTGCTTTTTCATGGAGGCCACTTTTCTCAATGCATCCTTTTGAACTTCTTTGTTAACACCTAATGGAAATGCTCTTTGAGCATAAAGCCAATCACATGGAATTAATTTATCTATTTGCTTTGAAGTATCTTCAATTTCATGCTCCAGAGTTACATTATAGCATGAAAAGAGAAAGGAGAGCACTAAGGCAAGGCACGAAAAATAAAAATATTTTATCATAAGGATGATTGTTGTCTTTTGCTAAGTTATCTAATGTAAGGGCTATTGTAAGATAAGAAGCTTTAAATAAATTGTCGCTTAGTATTCTAATTAATGTTTAGGTACTAAGCTACACTCAAGAGTGTTTTTAGTTCTGCGATGACTTCTCTCCTATCCATTGAGAAAATATCCATTTCTTCATCGACGTAATCCAAGAGGGTGAGTGCTTTTCGCAAACTTGGAATTGCTAGAGCTTGCAAGTCCATTTCCATCAAGGTTTTTCCTTTTTGATGGAATAGATTGCCCATCAGTTCTATTTCTGTCAATTGGAGACCTTTTTCATTTGAAAGGTAGTTGATCAGATCATCCCCATCTAAGACATCTAACTTTTGGCTGTCTCCGTCAAGCATGGTATCAAATACTTCTTTGATGTATTCTAACCTTTCAGTAGTGTCAAAACCTAACAATTCAGCGATCATTTTAGCGATCTGAGTCGCCATTCTTTCTATATAATCTCTTTTAAACATCAGTGCCTTCTGTCATTAATGAATCAAAAAGATAAGATAAAATGAATCAATCCATCAAAAAATACAAAGTGACTTTTCTTTATTTTCAAAATCATGTAATTGATACAAGTGAATTTATAAGATTGTAGTTAAAGTTGGTATCACCCAATGAGCCTTATTGATTTTAAAGTCAACTTTGTTTTGATGAATTAGAATTAGGTTGTAATAGGTCTAGGTTTACTAAACCTCCAAGGTTTAGTAAACCTATGGCTTTTTTTTCTGAAATCTTTAAGCAAATTCATATTCGGTAGCTGTAAATTTAAATTTGGTAATGTTAATGGTCTTTGTTCTTTCTTTTAGAACTAATTCGAAGCCAAATACGTAGTAAATAAATGGTCTAAGAGACCAATTGCTTTGGCGTAAAAACCTATTTTTGCGTCTCTAAATTAAAAACAATGTATAAAACACATAATAACGGTGAATTGAGAATGGCTCATGTAGGCCAAGAAGTAACCTTGAGCGGATGGGTACAAACTATAAGAGATAAGGGATTCATGATGTGGATAGACCTTAGAGATAGATTTGGCATCACTCAATTGATGTTTAACGAGGAAGTCAGTGATCCAGCTTTAATGGAAACGGCAAGACAATGTGGTAGAGAGTTTGTCATCAAAGCTACAGGCAAGGTGATTGAAAGATCCTCTAAGTCAGATAAGATCGCTACAGGAGATGTAGAAATTCAAGTAACAAGTTTTGAAATTTTGAATGCTTCGAAAGTTCCTCCATTTACCATTGAAGATGAATCAGATGGGGGAGATGAAATAAGAATGAAATATAGGTATCTGGACATGAGAAGAAATCCAGTAAGAGAAAAAATCATTTTTAGATCCAACATGGCTCTTGAGATCAGGAAACATCTTATCGGTCAAAATTTTGTAGAAGTAGAGACACCTTGTTTGATTAAAAGTACTCCTGAAGGAGCAAGAGATTTTGTAGTACCTAGTAGAATGAATCCAGGTCAGTTTTATGCATTACCTCAATCACCACAGACCTTTAAACAGATCTTAATGGTTGCTGGAATGGAAAAATACTTTCAAATCGTAAAATGCTTTAGAGATGAAGACCTTCGGGCAGATAGGCAACCAGAATTTACACAGATAGATTGTGAAATGGCTTTTGTCACCCAAGATGACATCCTAAATACTTTTGAAAGTCTAACAAAGCATTTATTCAAATCGATATTAGATATTGATTTGCCTGATTTTCCAAGGATGTTTTATGATGATGCAATGAAACTTTATGGTTCTGACAAACCTGATACGAGGTTCGGGATGGAATTTGTTGAGTTGACAGATGTTGCAAAGGACAAAGGTTTTGTTGTTTTTGATAATGCTGAATTGATTGTAGGGATATGTGCTGAAGGGCAGGTGGAAAAGTATTCTAATAAGGATATTAAAAAATTGACAGAGTGGATGCAAAGACCACAGATTGGTGCAAAAGGTTTGATATATGTGAAGTGCAATGCAGACGGAAGTTTTAAATCTTCTGTGGATAAGTTTTTTGATGCAGATGCATTGAAAAATTGGGCAGAAAAATTTGGCGCTAAGCCAGGGGATATCATGTTCATATTAGCTGGTGAAGAAGAAAAGACGCGAAAGCAATTGAACGAATTGAGGCTAGAGATGGGCGAGCGGATGGGACTAAGAGACCCAAAAGTATTTAAACCAATGTGGGTGGTAGATTTCCCATTGCTTGAATGGGATGAAGAGACAAATCGATTCCATGCCATGCATCATCCTTTTACTTCTCCGAAGAAGGAGCAAATGGAGAGTATGTTAAATGGAGATCATGAAACAATGAAAGGGCTCAGAGCTGATGCTTATGACCTAGTAATAAATGGTGTAGAAATAGGTGGAGGTTCGATAAGAATTCATGACAGGGCACTTCAAGAAAAGAATTTTAAATTATTAGGATTCACTCCAGAAGAAGCTGAAGAACAATTTGGCTTTTTAATGGGAGCCTTTGAATATGGAGCACCACCACATGGTGGAATAGCTTTTGGTTTTGATAGATTGTGTGCGGTTATGAATGGTGTGACTTCTATCAGAGACTTTATTGCTTTTCCAAAGAACAATCAAGGTAGAGACACCATGATTGATGCACCTTCTGCCATCCATGATGAACAGTATGAAGAATTGTATTTGAAGTCAACAGCAAGTGAAGAAGTTGTTTCTTAAAACTTAACCTTTTACAAAATCTTGATAATCCAAAAAGTAGATCAGCTTTATACTTAAGCTATTATTAATGGGCGAATCTCCTAATGAATTTAATGCAGCAGAGTAGTTTTGCTGTACGGTGTCAAAGGTGTCGTTATAAGAAATAATGTTGTTTTTCCAGATGATGAATATATCTGATCCTGGAGCAAAACGCCATCTATAAATCGCATCTATATTAAATGCATTGAAGCTATTATCTGCATTTTCAGAATAATCCAAGTAAGCTAAACTTCCATCTTTTTGCAAAGTATAAAAATTGCTATACTTTGCTCTAGACCAATAATGTCTCGCCACAAATGAAAAGGACATTTTGTTGTTAAAAATGTAAGTTGTATTTAATCTATTGGTCACGGAAGGAACATCTCTTTTTCCATAGACAACTTCATCATCATCCAGGGTGTCCACGTAACCAAAAAATCCATCAAGGACTTGATAGCTTGTACTCAATCTAAGTGTCCATTTGTTATTGAATCGATACCTTGGACGAATGCTTATTTGTCTATATTTTGATCCATTTTCTGAAGCTAACCAAGCACCAATATTAAAATCAACCGCCAATTTTTTGCGATAATCAGTGGACACATTAAAACCCGCATTCAAGAATTTTGGAGTCTCAAAGAAGAGAGAAAAGTCTTCCGTTCTAGGGTCGAAATAGTCTTTTCCATTAAAAGGTTCGAAATAGGTCCAGACGCTAAAATTTATAAAGCTTTTTGTTCTAGCCCATGCCCAAAGGTTAACTCCAAAATCATTGAATTCATTTGGATCATAGAGTCTATTGTATCCGACAAACATTCCTGTTCCACCTTGTATGAATCTTCCTTTCCAAAAGGGTTTATAATGATTGAAATTTGCTTCTACGTCAATAGATCTTTCATTTGCAGATCTTAAAAATCCAAGGTCGTTTTTATCATAATTTTTAGATTCTTCTCCATAGTCTACAGCTATAATAAATTTTCCTCTTTTCTTGATGACTCCTATTTCATAAGCATGGCCAAAAGTGTTTTCTTCACTAAAATATTTTTGTGAAACTGCTCCTTCACCATACAAACCATAGTTTAAATCTTTTGTATTGATTTCAAATTCTGTACCCGTGACATTGGCATCGTAAAAAATGCCGTTTCTCCAAACACTAGTGTTGATAAGAGAAACATAAGAATTGTTTTTTAAATTCTGATCTAAAACGAATACATTATAATTGGTAAGAGGATCTGTAAGGTAGGTCCTTGCAGTGCCTTCTGAATTTTCAATGGTTGCGAAAGTCTCAGCAGATACAGCATTAAAAAATCCTACTCCGAGTCCTTTGGTGGTCCGACCTGATATTTTAGTCGCATTATAAAGTTGACTCATTCTTGGGTTTTCAATGATTTCTTCTCCATCTTTTAATTGATCTTCTACTTCACCAAAATTTATTGGTGTCCCACCTACTCTTCGAGAATAAAAGAGATCTCCTTTATTAAACAGTTCTGTTCCTTCGGTAAAGAAAGGCCTGTTTTCATCAAACTCTACTTCAAAAGCAGAAAGGTTAAGTATTTGTTCATCGGAATTAGCTTCTCCAAAATCCGGGATTAAAGTCATATCTAAAGTGAAAGCATCATTGATGCCATATTTCACATCCATTCCACCATTAAAAGATCTTCCCCAGATACTATTTGGCGAAGAAGTTTTATCGTATTGATTTTGCATGTAACCAGCGATGAATGGTGTGGCAGATAATCTGACAGGTGATTTTACATTTTTAATGCCATTTAAGGTTCCATTTTGTTGCATCAAAGAAAGGATGTTAGGATCGACTTTATTCCAAAAACCCAATTCTCGAGTTCTTCTGATCGATCTACAAAAGTTAATGTTCCAATTTTGAAGATCTTTTTTTGGAAACCTAAGCGCTGAGAATGGAATTTTCATTTCTACAGTCCAAGATTGATTATCTATGTTTACTTCACTCTCCCAAACTGCATCCCAATTTGGGTCACCAGTCCCAAACGGATTAGTTCCTTTGTCATTGGCTGAATATTTACCATCAACTTGTACTCCTGACGCAAGAACCCCAAAACCGAGACCGTTTAGTCCATCTTGATAGGTGTCAATTACGAAAGCAAACCAATCAGAGTTTTGGACATTATCTCTTTCGGTAAGCTCTTTCAATATACTGTCAGGATGGGTATCAAATAGTTGAGCCCCTATATAAAGCGCTTTATCATCGTATAAAACTTTAACTGACGTTTTTTGAGAAAGTGAGCCTTTAAATTCAGGTTCGGTTTTAGTGAAGCCAGAAGCTTCTGAAGCACTTAACCAATCTTGTTCATTTAAAAGGCCGTCAATTTTTATGGCTCTTTCAACTTTTTGACAAACCAAGGTCTTTTTCTCCGATTCCTGTGCGAAAAGAAAAGCATTGATAAAGCAAAAACTTATTATAGATAGAAGTATTTTCATTTATGCGGTCTATATAATAAACAATATTCGTAAATCTAGGAGTGGAAGTCCAATTTATTCGACCAAATCACAATTCATTAACAAGTAAATTTGTTATATGATTATTTCCTTTAAAATGGAATATTGGCCATTCATTTTCGTAATTTTCAACCCTAATAGGGTGAAAAGAAAATTTGTAATTATTCAATAGGTGGAAGAACTCATTCCTTTCTTTATAACAGACAAGTTCAAATCTGAAAAGATGCATGGAAGTTTAACCGCTTACACCATGTTTATTGACATTGTAGGTTTTACAAGCCTTACCGCCCGATTGCTTGAAAAAGGCAACATTGGGGCAGAAGAACTCTCTTTGATTTTAAATAAGATATTTGAACCCTTAGTGGATACCGTTTATAATAATGGAGGTTTTATTCCTTATTATGCAGGAGACGCTTTTTTAGCCATATTCGAAGATGAAGATGTCAATTCAGCTGAACAGTTTATGGATGCAGCATTAAGCATTCAACAATATTTTCAAGAAAATAAAAAAGCGACTGAAAACATAGAAATTAAAATCGGCATTTCTCATGGTAATTTAGATTGGGGAATTGTTGGTAATGGTTTTTACTCTTATTTTTTTAATGGATTTCCTATTACAAAATGTGCTTATGCTCAGAGTTTAGCTAAGGGTGGGGAGATTGTGATGGATGAAAAGTTGTTTGTAAAATTTCCATTTGTAGACATAGAAGAAATTGGTAAAACAGGTTTTGTAAAAATAAATTCCACCAAAAAAATTCTTCAATCTGTTCCTAAAGAAGGTATTGAGATAAGTGATAGAAGCAAGCTAAAAAAGTTTTTACCAGAACAAATCTTAGTACCCAATTTGATTGGAGAGTTCAGGACTGTAGTTTCTGTATTTATTTCGTTTACTGGCTTGCGAAGCTATGATGAACTAAATGCTTTTGCCACAAAGGCTTTAACTTTATCTAAAAATTTTGCTGCCTATTTTAAAGAAATTGATTTTAGTGATAAGGGTGGAGTAATAGTTGTCCTTTTTGGTGCGCCTGTTTCATTCGAACACATCATAGATCGAGCCTTAGAGTTTATTAACTCTTTAAAAGAAGAATTGAGAGGTACGCCAATAGGAGAAAAGGTAAATTACAAAGCAGGCATGAGCAGTGGCAAATCCTTTACTGGAATGATAGGAGGTAGAAGAAAAAAGCAATACGCTGCATTAGGGAATAAAGTTAACATTGCTGCTAGATTAATGAGTAAAGCCAATTGGGGAGAAGTCTTAGTCGATGAAGTTATCAGTAGAAGTAAAGCCTTCAGCTTTACTAAAAAAGGCGAGATTCGGTATAAAGGGCTTGACTATAAAATTCCAACGTACATTCTTGAACAAAGAAACGAAGAAATAAACCTTTTCGAAGGAAAGTTTATAGGAAGAAGTGCAGAAGTTGAAAAGCTAAATAAGTTTATTGTTAATTCATTAAAAGAAAGTGAATCAGGAGGAGTAGTCAATGTATTTGGTGAAGCAGGAGTAGGTAAAAGCAGATTGTTGCATGAAGTGTTTCTAAAGCAAAAGAAAAACGCCAACACTCAGTGGATTATCTGCCAAGCGGATCAAATACTAAGAAAAGCATTTAATCCGCTTATATACTTTTTAAGAATTAAACTAAAACAAAATAATAGCAATTCTAAAAAGGAAAATTTAAGATTACTCAATGAAGAATTAGACAAAATTATTGAGAGTGCTGAAGAAAATGTTGCAAAAGAATTGACAAGAACAAAGTCGGTTATAGCAGGCTTGCTTGGAATAAAAATAAAAAACAGCTTGTGGCAGGAATTAGATGCTCGAGGAAGGTTTAATAATTCGATCAGTTCGATTAGTAATCTTTTTATCGCTTTGTCGCATCAAAAGCCTTTGATCATAGAAGTAGAAGACGGGCATTGGTTTGATGAAAGTACGATTGCTTTTTTGAGAAAGTTTATTCTCCAAATGAGAAAACATCCTATGGTAATGGTACTCACTTCAAGGTATCTGGATAATGGTTCTAAACCAAAGTACCTGACAGCTGAGCTGATTCAAGATGCAGATCTTTATTATGAAGAAATAGACCTCAATCTTTTAGATAAGTCCAATTTAAAAGAATATGCGGAGCATAAATTAGAAGGTAGCCTTAGTCAAACTTTTTTAAACCTTTTATACAGAACTACTAACGGTAATCCATTTTACCTAGAACAAATATTAGAATACTTTACTGAAAGTGAAATCCTAAAGAAGGAAAATAATGTTTGGACGATTAAAGACGAGAGCATTAAGTTAAGTGATTCAATGAATGCCATCCTGATGGCTAGAGTAGATCGATTATCTGAGCTTGTAAAAGAAACTGTAAAAACAGCTGCAGTTATAGGGAGAGAGTTTGAAGTGCCAATATTACATGAGGTAATGAAATCTAACCAATCTTTTGATTCTCCTACAACAGATTCAAAAAATCATTTGGATGAACAAATTAAATCTGCTGAGAAGTTTCAGATTTGGAAAGCTGTTAATGAATTGAAATATATTTTTAGACATTCATTGCTGCGAGAGACTGTTTATGAAATGCAGCTTAGTAGTAGATTGAAGGAGTTGCATGGTTATATAGGAACGGCGATAGAGGTTTTATATAAAAATGAAATAGAAAGTAAATACGAAGAACTCTCTTTTCATTTTGACCATGCCGGAGATTCTAAAAAAGCTTTATCGTATTCTAGAAAAGCCGCAGATGTAGCTAGAAATAATTATCAAAATAAAAAAGCACTAAGTTTATATGAAAAGGCTCTGGTATATTTAGATAAAGATAAAAAGCCCAACGTTTACATTAAAGTACTTTTGCGACAAGCAGAGATTTTGGAGCTCATTGGTGAATGGGAACAAAGTATAGCTACTCTAAAGATAGCGGTATCTTTTTTAGAAAAAAAGGAAGACTCCTTAATGCTAGGAAGAACTTTAAATCAATTAGGCAAGATTTACAACTTAAAAGGAGATTACGGAAGTTCAATAAAAGAACTGATGAGGGCAATGAATATTTTTTCTGATTTAGATGATGATCTTGGACTTTTTAAATCTTATGGTAACCTTGGAGACTTATACTTTAGACAAGCAGACTATGGTCAAGCAAAAGAATACTTTTTAAAAAGTATTTCTTTAGCAAAGGAGTTTAAAAAATCTTTTACAGTTACGCAGATAGTTTCAAACCTTGGTCTAACTTACATGAATCAATCTGAATATGAAAAGGGGATTCAGTGTCAATTAGAACAATTAGAAGTTTGTAAAGAAATAGGAGATAGAAACGGAAGAGCAATTTTGAATACAAATTTAGGAATTGTTTATGCAGAGAAAGGAGAACTCAATAAAGCAATGGAGTACTTTGAAACAGGACTGGCATTAAGTGAAGAATTAGGAAACAAACAAATGAAAGCGATTGCCTTAGGCAGTATTGGCTCTATTCACGAATCATTTGGTGCCTACGATAAAGCTTTGGAACTTTTTGAGATTGATTTAAAACTGTGCAAAGAACTTGGAGATAAAAGAGGAATCTGTATAGTACATGGTTTGTTAGGAGAGTTGCTTTTGGCAAAAGGAAAATTTGGAGAATCTAAACTTCATCTTGATCAGCAATTAAAGATTTCAAAGGAATTAAATTATCAAAAAGGCATCACAAAAGCTTTAATTTCTTTAGCAGACCTAAACCTCTTTTTATCAGAACATAATCAAGCGGAAAAGCATTTAAAAGAAGCTGTTTTCATCTCAGAAGAAATTAATTATCAACCTTCATTAGAGTTAGCCTTGGACAAACTGTTTGATCTCTATTTAAGTCAAGATGTAGTTCCTCAAGCAAAGCTAATCATTGATAAAAGGAAAAAAGTTTCTTCAAAAGATGATTTTCATTGCATGCTTTTTGAAGCTAGATTGGCAAAAGCAAAAGGAGAACTCCCCAAAGCCCTCCATGTTTTGGAAGAATTGAGTAAACGAGATCTCAAAACGATAGAAGCTTCGGAGCTGTATTATTTCTATGCAGGCATAAAACCCAAGCTTAAAGAAAAAGCTGTCTACTTCTTAAATGAGGCTTATAATAAAACACCTCACTACTCCATCAAACAAAAACTCAATTTATTAGAAAATGAGGTTTAATCAAGCAATAATTTTACTACTGCTTCTTTGGATTTGTTCTTGTAAATCTGGAAGTCGATTAAAAGATGCTAATCAAAAAAAGATAATTGATTTTCCTTACGAACTTGAAGCTTCAAAGATTTTTAAATTGCCTTCGGAATTACAAGAAATTTCTGGTTTAAGTTTATCCGAAGATCAAAAATACTTGCTTGCTGTACAGGATGAAAATGGAATTATCTATTACCTAGATAAAAACACAGGTGAGCTTATTAAAAAATTGGACTTTAAAATCGATGGTGATTACGAGGGAGTTTGCTATAATGATGGTCTTTGCTATGTTTTAAAAAGCTCGGGTACAATCTACGAAATAGACCTAGCCGATAAAGAATTAGCCGTAAAAAAACATAAAGGATTATTAGAGAAAACAACTGATCACGAAGGCATTACTTTTGACAAAATGAAAAACAAGTTTGTCGTCTGTTGCAAGGATAGCGAAGGCTTAGGAGAGCAATATAAAAATACAAGATTTATTTATTCCCTCGATCTCCAGAAAAGAACCAAAGAAGTATTTTTTACTTTATCAAGACGAGAAGTGATTGAATATTTAAGAAGTTCTTGTTCTTCGGAAGAAATAGAAGAAGATCATGACAAGATCTTCGATATGAAAAGAGATTATTTGCATGCAGGGCCTTCCGGTATCTGCATCCATCCAATAAATGGCCTTGTTTATACCATTTGCTCTAAAGGTAAATATATGTTCATCTGTACCAGAAAAGGAGAAATTAAAAAGGTTATTAAATTTGATAAAAGTATACTGCCTCAACCTGAAGGCATCGTCATTGATGTGGATGGTACCATGTACATTTCCAGTGAAAATGAAAAAGGAGGCGAAGGTATTTTAAGTGTTTATCCAATGAAACAATAAGAGGTTAAAAATCCACGCCTAAAGAAAAATGTAATCTTGGATCTTGTATTTGCTTGGTTTCTATTCCCCAGCCATAATCTAATCTTACAAAATACCCAAACAAGATGCATCTCATTCCAACACCATATCCAGCAACAATTGGATCTCTATAGTAATTTACCCTAACGACAACAGGGTTTCCTTCACTTGCAATGGTTACAATGTTTAACGGATTGTCTGCGCGAAAAGGATTAGCTCCATGCCATGCTGTACCAACATCAAAGAAGCCCATCAATTGGAAGTTTCGTAAAAAATTAGACCTCAAGTTCTTACGAGAAAAATACCGAAATATTGGCACTCTTAATTCAGCATTTAACAAAGCAATAGAATTACCATTTCTAATATTTTGTGAGAATCCTCTGATGTTTGTGCCTACCGTTTGATAAGCAAATTCACCTGAAGGAGGAATTGGGATTTCGTTATTAAAATCTGCAAACAACCAATTGTTAGTTCCTCCTAAATAGTTTAAAATCTTCTCAGATCCAAAAGAAGTTGATCCTGCTAACCTCGCTGCAAAGATTGAATGTCTATCAAGTCTTTGGTAATGTCTTGCATCAAAACCAAGGATGGTCATAATGCCTTCGCCAGTTTCAAAAGCAAACTTATCGTCATAAGATAGACTAAATCGTTTTACTAATTCACCATATATTTTATAGCGTGTTCCGTTTTTAATGTTCACAGAGATGTCCATGGTGTTATCAAAAACATACTCTAATCGAAAGCCTGCTCTTTGTTGGTTTGCATTAGGGATGGAAAGCGAATTTGCATCAGTAGCTAATTCTGTCACACGATCATTTCTGATGGTAGCTCTTGCACGTAAGCTGGTAAAGATGTCCAATGGCCATCTAAATTCAGCTTGGCCGAGCATGGTGATAAATTCTGTTTTTAATTGAATGATGCCACTGTTATCTGTTTCTCTTCTGACTTTTCGATATAGCGCATAGCGCTTATCCATTCTTGTTTTCTTATCATCGAAAAGCAAAAAATATTCTGCACCATTAAAAGTAGTAGGTACTCTTACACCTGCTTCAAAAACATAGTCTTCAAAGAGGTCTTTAAAGTTAGTTTTTAAAAGTATACCAGGTGGTTGGTAGCTGTATTCATTTCCTAAACCTGAATAAGACTCTAGTCCTTCGAAAAGTAATTCATTGTCTAACTTGGTTGTTAAGAAATCCGTTCTGAATTTTACACGATAAGGAACAATTCTTCCAGGTTTAAATTTTAAAACTTTTGGTTCTTCATCTTCTAAACTTTCTGTCACAGCTTCTTTCAATGATATTTCACCACTCTCTTCATCAATTTCAACAAGAGGTGTTTCTTCAAGTTCATCAAATTCACTTTGGAAGGTATAATTGTCAATGTCCACTTCAGTAGAGTCTACCATTGGTTTTACCTCTTCTTTTAAAACTGGATCCAAGACACTACCTGTATCTTGATTAGAATCTAAGTCAAGCGCTTCTTGCATATTTAATTGCATGAAAACAGTAGGGCTAGTACTTGTCTTTGTCTCTGGATCATAAGCATTTACAAAAAGTTTATGCTGTCCGTTTATAATTGCCCAATCCACTACTTTTCCATTTGCAAGGTTATGCGTTTTTATGTTTCTGTTTAGATTGGTATTGAAATGGTTGACAGCTCTTTTTTTATAAACAGGTCTCAGTTTATTACTTACTATCAAAGAGTCTGCTACATCTACTAAGGTAGAATCTTCGTGTATAATTATTTCGGTTCCATCTTTAAGTTTAATCAATTGCTCTCTATAAGCTAAATACTCTTCCAAAAAACCACTTGCACGATTACGTACCCCATTTTCATCTGATAAAAATGAAAACCATTTTTCATCATGTGCAATAGGATTGCTTTCACTTGCATATGGTGTATTTGTGATTCTGACCAAGTCCTCACCTGTTTCATCTAAATTCATATAAAAGATGTCCATGTTTTCTAAAGGCAGTAAAGTGTCCATTTTGACTTTCTCAAGGACAACGGATTGTCTATTAGAAGCAAAGAGGACGCCCCTTTGTCCATCTAAATTAACAACATTGACATCTAGGTCATCGTAATAATCTTGCGTGATTCTTTTGGTTTGTCTATTTAGGGTTTGGTAAACAAACAGATCTGAATAGCCAAGGACTATGGCAGAAAAAACTAAGTCTGTATTGTTTAAATAGTCCATGCTCAATACACGAGTGTATTGCGGATCAAGATCTTCGGTGTAAGTTTGTTTTGTACTTAAGTTGTAATTTAAAAATTTAGCGATGTCTCTTTTTTCATATAAAATCGACAGTTCTTCACCATTTGGTTTCCAAGCTAAAAGCGGATAATCATAATCAGTTTCTTGAAAAGGATTTCTAAAACTTCCCTTAAAGATCATCTCATTTTTATCTGTCGCCAAGTCATAAAGGAATACTTTGTACTTTCCGATTTCATTAACGACGTAGGAAAGGTAATTTCCATCTGGGCTTAGTTTGATGTTTGTATAGGGTATATTTCTTTTGTTTTTGATGGCTAATGCACCTTCGGTCAAAGGTTGTCTGGACTCTTCGTCTTTTAGGTATCTGCTCAAATAAAAACCTTTCCATTCCTTTAGGGTTCTTTCATAAGAATTACCTAGGACGTATAAAAACCCACTTTCAATGCTTCGGTTTATTCTTGTTAAATACAGTAAATTTGATACAGTGGATTTTCCATAATTTTGACTCAAGTAAAACCACATAGAATGCCCAATCAAAGCTGGATATTGTTCTACCAGTTCATCAAAATTTTTAAAATCTTCGTTTAAGAGCGCGTCTTTTAATCGATTATCTAATTCACTGTTCCATTCTTCTCCCACAAAAGAAACCAGCCCTTGTTTAAACCATTCCGGAAGGTTCATCATGACAGCATTTTGCACTATCTCTTGAAGGTTTGACCCAAACAGCATAGAGTTTAAGTAGACAGATGCTATCCCTTGTCTTATTTGTTTCCGCAAATGTTTATGATCGCCATTGAAATAGATAAAGACCTTGTTACCTACGATCTTAGTCTGACCAATCACATTCATGAATACTTCTTCGCTTCCAATATTTGATTGTTTGAGATCTGTAATGTCCCCATAGACGATTAGCTCTATCTTATCATTGATTCTATGCTCTAGGGTATTTTGAATGGCGTCATGATCAAGTTCGGCAATTTGGACAGCTGCTTGCCCAACGTTTCTAGCCTTACCATACCAATAGGTTATGAAGTTAGGCGTTTCATATTGAAGCCAATTATCAAAGTCATCATGAAACTGAATCCTGTTTTTACCAAATTTTGTGTCTGTGTTTTGAGCAGACAGGCTCAAAGCAAAAAAGAAGAAGAAAAAATAGAGCGGTAAAAATCTAAGGTTCATGCGATATAGTTTATTTTTGCTTCATTACTTATTATTGATATTCCTTATATATTTAGCATAAATTCAATGCCAAACTTCGATTTTTCAAGGGGCTTTGGCTTATTTTGTCAAAAAAAATATATATCCTTGAAAATCAATGAGAATATATTAAAAATAACGTTGATTTTATGTCGGTTGTTGTAGATTTTAGCTTTAATCCTTTTCAGGAAAACACTTATTTGGTATACGATGAAACTAAAGAATGTGTTATCATCGATCCAGGATGTTATACTGCCTTAGAAAGAAAGGAGCTTGACGATTATATCGTCAAACACGAATTGAAGCCAGTTCTGCTCCTGAACACCCATTGTCACTTGGATCATATTTTTGGAAATAAGCATGTTGCGGAAACTTATGGGTTGAAATTAGAAATTCATAAAGGAGAGCTTCCTGTCTTAAAAGCGGCTCCTCAGGTAGCAGCTATGTATGGAGTACCAATGCCGGATGAATCTCCTATGCCCGAATCTTTTATTGATGAAAACGATACCATTGAATTCGGCAATACAAGTTTTGAAATATTTTTCACACCTGGACATTCACCTGCTAGTATTTCTTTTTATAATAAAAAAGAGGCCTACATCATTGGAGGTGATGTATTGTTTTTAGGAAGCATAGGTCGAACTGATTTGCCAGGTGGAAATTTCGAAACGCTTATCCGAAGTATAAAAACTCATTTTCTGAGTTTGCCTGCTCAAACTAAAGTTTATTCTGGGCATGGTGGACCAACTACAGTTGGGTTTGAAGCGATGAATAATCCGTTTTTGCAAGGCGATTAATTTAGTTTCTTGCTGACAACCAAGTTATTCGATTTAAAATATCTTTAAATTCGCAATATCGACCCACACCAATCTCTGGTTGAACTTCTAAACGATCTAAATTTATTTCTCTCATATATCCTTCAACATCACCTTTGTCTCTTTTTAAATGAACCTGATCCAATTTCTTCAGCTTTAAAATGAATTTTTCTTCTTCATAAGAATAGATCTTTAAATATTTATTCTTTTTAAAATCGATAAAAAGTATACTGAGTTCATCAGGATCATAAACCTTGAATTGCTCTTCATAGGTCACAGGGTTAAAGTAATTAATCATTGGCTTACTTTCGTGAAAACCAGTAATTTTTCGAATTTCATTTGATTCTTTCACCAAAACATAATCACCACTTTGAAAGTCTTTTGATTTTCTTTTTGCAAAAGGATGATACTGCGGAATAGCCTGAGGATTTAAATAGACGATGTCTGCATACGGATCGGAGCTTTTTCTTACGCTTGCAACAAGATTACCTACTTTTTTTATTCCTCTTTTATCATCATTAGAGATTGATTCATGAATTGAATTAACGGTGTTGATAATCTGTCCATCATTATTAAGAATTACTTGTTGGTTTTCTTTGTCGCTTGCTATATTAAAACCTGGTGCAAAGTCTTGAATCCAATTATATGAATCACTTAATGCATGACCATGCTGATCTGAAATAAAACAGGTTTCTTCTTTTTCAAGTTTACACAAAATATATCTTGTTGGACAATGTTGAGCATCTCCATTTAGTGCATTGATTTGGTAGTAATTTTCTGAAAAAAGGGCTTTTCCCTCAAAATCTACAATGTTTTTATTTTGACGAGAGCCTGATGGATCATCTATTATGTGTTTTATGTAGTATTTACCACATGCCAAGATACGATCACACTGTTCACAGATTATTTCTCCTTCATTATTGAGTATATAAGAATTTGAATTGTTATTTGCTATTGAAAACTTTCTATAACCGTTTTCTAAAATGCGACGATGTGTAATGAATTTATCTTTAAATTGTTGAGGGACATCAAACTCCAATGGTTCTCCTTTTAGCAATGCTGAAGAACATGGATTGTTTTCACTAATTAAATTTCCATTTACGTCATAATAAGGACAAGTACTTTTTTGTTTATCAATGACGATGTACTTTTCTACTAATTTCTTATAATATCTAATTTCAACATCTTTATTAAAGGGGATAATGACCTCACCTGAAAGATCAACTACCCCTTCTTCAAATTTATCATTTGTAGCAATAAATTGATCTTTCGCTCCTTTGAATAAAGTATAAAACTGATTTTCCAAAATTTGATTCCCATTTAAATCAAAGATTCGAGCGTATTTTTCTGCATGTGTTTTTGCAATAACATAATCGGAAGTTAATTTTTTGAATTTCTCTCTTTTTGCCTTGGCATTTCCTTCCCAATAAAGTTTGGTCATTTTTTGCGGAGCTATGACATACTCTCCTTTTTTATTTATTAGGCCTTCTTGAAAATTTTTGATTACTATAGCTCTGTTTTGAACAAAAGGCATCGCAAGATCATAAATGGCTGGTATAATAATAGAGTCTTCTTGATTTATATAGCCATATTTTGCACCTACTTTAATTGGGATCAGATATTCTTGCTGCTTATTAAGGATTAGATTTTTTTGTGGATTTGTGTCTATTTTTTTAGAACAAGCTGTTTGAATCAAAAACAAGGTTAGGAAAAGTAAATAGGTAACTTTCGACATAAGGTAATGTTTATATGCTATAAAAATAGGGCGAAATTCATGCCTAATTATTCGGGGAGTAGCCTAAAACTGTTTCGGTGGTGGATAGTCGCCCCATGGTTTTGTATGGCTTGGCGATGTAAGATGGTTGGGTATCCTTTATTGGTATGCCAGCTATATTGAGGAAACTTGTTGGCCAAAGATTTCATGTAATCGTCTCGATAAGTTTTGGCGAGAATGGAAGCGGCAGCAATGGCATTGTATTTAGAATCACCTTTTATGATGCATTCGTGCTTTATTTGTTTATATGGTATAAATCTATTGCCATCAATCAATAATAATTCAGGAGTGGTTTTTAATTTTGAAATGGCTTTATGCATAGCATAAAAAGAAGCATTCAAAATATTGACTTCATCAATTTCCTTAGGATTTAAACTTGCTACCGCCCATGCGATTGCTTTTTTTTCTATGACCTTTCTCAAGCTATTGCGATCCTCTTCTTTGATTTTTTTAGAATCGTCAAGACCTTTTATTCTCAAATCTTTAGGTAAGATAACAGCGGCTGCAAAGACAGGTCCTGCAAGACATCCTCTGCCTGCTTCATCACATCCTGCTTCAAGCAAGTATTTATTAAAGAATTTTTTAGGCATGCTTCAAAAGTAAAAAAAATTTAATATAAGCTTGAAGTCACAGAATCAGCAAATAGGTTAACGGCATTTTAATGTCTAAATGTATCCCAAAACTTACATTAAAAGTTAAGCGCATGTTGATACTTCTCAACAATAAACTTACATGAACAGATGATAAAAAATAATCCTTTATTTTAATCTAAATGTATTGGATAATGTAAATGAATTTCTTAGACATGACAGCTAAATACATTAAATAAAAAACAATACATATATGCTTTATAAATAAACTATTATACAGATTATAATCAATTTTAATTTAAAAAATAATTCAAAAATATATGCCACTAAAAGCAATAAGAGACCCTATTTTAAGTATTTTAGCTTTATGTCTCCATCTATTAATACTACACTATGACAGATCCATTTAACAGAAATGAAAAAGCAGTGATAAGCTTGGTCGACTCTTATGAAAAGGTGTCACAAAATGGCTTATCAAAGAAGTTTAACGAGGATGAGTATGTTAACCTATCAAGTTATTACAGTGATAATGGTGAATACGAAAAAGCTCATGAAGTTTTGAATGACGCGCTTGTTTATTATCCTTACTCTACTACCTTCCTAATATGTAAATCTGAAATCTTAGTAGAAGAAACTAAATTACAAGAAGCCCTGGATGTGATTTCCCAAGCGGAAGCTTATTCTCCGTATGACTTTAATATTCTTTTAATCAAAGCAGACATTCTCAACCAATTAGGAGAAAATAAACAGGCATTAAATACCTTAGAAAAAGCTAGTGTTGAAAGTGATGAAAGTCTCTCTGAAATTTATTTGTTCAAGGCCATTATCCATGAACAATTAAAAAACACTACACACATGTTTGAAGCTACGCGCATGGCTTTAGAAGTTAACCATAATAATTTAGAAGCTTTAGAGCACATGTGGTGGTGTGTAGAGATTACAGGTCAGTATCGAGAAAGTGTGAAGATACATAAGGAGATCATATCAAAAGATCCTTATTCCTATCTAGCTTGGTACAATTTGGGTTATGCATTTTTTAACCTGGAATTGTATGAAAAAGCTGCTAATGCCATGGAGTACTCCTACTTAATCAATCAAGATTTTTATGAGGCTTATAAAATGGCAGGCGAATCTTATGTTCATTTAAAAGAGTTTACAAAAGCCAAAGATTGTTATACCGATTTGCTCGGCTTTATAGAAGACGATAGTGAATTGTATGTTAAGATTGGTTACTGTTATGAAGAAGAAGGAGACATTGAAGCTGCTCGAAACCATTACTTAATTGCCATTAGAAAAGATAATAATGACCACCTTGCTTATTTTCACTTAGCGGAATTTTATAAAAAGCATATGGAATTTGATAAAGCGACAAGCGCTTATTTAAAAGCCTTGCAGATTGATGACAGGAACGAATTGTACTATTATAGTCTAGCTGATTTATATGTTCAGACTGAAGAGTTTGATAAGGCGATTCCGTTTTTTAGACAAGCTGCTGACATCGCCGCAGATGTACCTGATTATTGGTTAGACTTTGCTAATTTTTATTTGGTGAGGGATCGAAATCAAGAGGCGCTTGATATTCTTAATGAAGCTTTACAATACACGAGCGGACATGAAATTCTATTTTGTAAATCAGCTTGCTTATTTAGAATGGGGCAATTTACTTATGCAGAAAAATTGCTTCGAGAAGCTTTAATTTTAGAGCATGCTGATTTGAAAGTTCTTTTTGAATATGCACCAGAACTTGAAGAAAACATTAGAGTCCAAATGATTATCAATTATTTTGATCGGAATTAAAATGAGTTGATCGTTTTTTTCAAGCATTAAACAACTAAATCTTCTTAGTAAATCTTTGAATATTTGTAGAAATGCTTAAGTGATTAGTGCCACCTGCTAAGTGGTAAGCACCATGTCCATAGGAGATTTGAAACATCTTTAAACGGAAGCCTACGCCAAAAGAAAAGCCAGCAATAGATCTTAAATTTTGAACTTTAAGTTCTTTCTTCAGAAGGTGGTTGTACCCTATCCTTACATTAAACATTTTTCTCCTTCCAAAAAGGAATTCACCATTTACAATAAAATGTCTACCTAGGTTGTCAAAGAAAACCTTGGATGGACTATCTTCTGTTGCTAAGTCGCCTATGATGAGCGAATTTTCTTCATTGTCAGGATCATCGTAAAGAACATTCCACCTGTTTAAATTTGTATACACAATAGACCATCTAAAAGGTAAATGTTTTAATTGCTTTGATATACCTAATTGCATTTCAAAAGGAATGTCTTCTTTAAGGTCATTGTAAGCTGAAAGTTGACCTCCAAAGCTTTTTGCCACTAAGCTTATGTTAAAGTTTGAACTTGTATCATGATACATTAGAGCAGCATCTCCAACTATGCCAGCTGAAGTATAGGTTTCCAATTTAGAAGAGATGATTTTCATGTTTATACCTGCGCTTAACTTATCATAAATTCTTTTAGAAGCACCAATGATAAAAGCATTGTCGCTTCCAGTGAAAGTTCCGTTAATGTTTCCAAATACATCAGTCGCATCAAAGTCCCCATAAGAGAGAAATTTTGCTGCAGCATGAAAAGTCATGTCTAACTTATCTAGATGATGTGCATAAGCTGCATAACCTTCGCTAATCCCAGCAAGGTGAAAATTATAATTGAATGAAATCGCTTGATGCATATCCTTATTAAGCGCACTAGGATTAGCATAGGCCAAGTTTAAGTCATCATCCAAAACAGCAATCAAATTTCCACCTAAACCTGTTATTCTTGCAGAAGGAGAAGTATTTAAGAATTCGTACACATTATTACCACCAATTTGGGCTGAAACAGCTGTGCTGAATAATAAAGTAAATAGGGTAAAATATAATTTCATTATTGGTTTACATTTGTTGAATCAGCGAGCCAAGTAGTTTTGCAGATCCCGAGATCACAATCCATTTTTTTTATGAGTTTCCCATTTTCATCATATAACTCTAGTAGACCATGTTCCTTGTTGCCATCTATGTTTTCTTCTGTTGTTTTATAAGTTCCTTTAGCTTTTAAAGCACCGTTTTCGTGGTATTCGACAAAAGGACCGTTTTCCTCATTGTTTTCAAACAAGACGGTTTCTTTTAGTTGTTTGTTTTTATAATAATAGTTCCATTTACCAGTCATAGCACCATTAGCATAAATACCGGTAGCTTGTACATTATTGTTCGCTCTAAAGGAAGTGTATTGCCCTTCAAAAACACCATTGTTATAGGTTTCAAGGACAGAAGTATCTCCGTTTTCAAAAAACATAATGCGTTTTCCGTCCAATTTATCATTTTTGTAATTAGCTAATTCTTCAAGCGCACCTTTAGCATAGAATTTTTTGTATTCACCTTGTTTGCTTTGATCGGTCTTATTTCGCTTATATTTTTCCACTAGATTACCAGCTTCGTCTTTTTTCTCAATCATTTCGAGATCATTATTACAGGCAAAAAAGAGCCCGAGCAATAAAAGAAGCGTCAATTTATTCATATACTTAGCTTAACGATTAAAGTTAGATTAGATTATACCTTTAGCATAGATATAAACCATTTGTAAGCTTGAAGATAAACAGAAAAGGCCCATCTTAAAATAAGATGGACCTTTTTTATTCAGTGTGTGGTTTAGCCTAAGAGGCTATGCTGAATATTCTTTCATAAGAATTGGGTTTCTCCCAATGCTCTCATAATGAATGTCTATGCTATTCATCTTGTGTAAGTCATAAAGGTTTCTACCGTCAAATATGGCTTTTCTTTTAAGTGCTGCAGCAACTCTAGCAAAATCTGGAGTTCTAAATACACTCCATTCAGTGATGATTGCTAAAACATCTGCACCTTCGATGGCGTCGTATTGATCTTTAGCAAGCTCAATTTTATCACCAAATATTTCCTTCACGTTTTCCATTGCTTCAGGATCGAAAGCTTTTATCTTGGCTCCTGCATCAAGCAATTCTTGCATAATGTATAATGCCGGTGCTTCTCTTATGTCATCAGTATTTGGTTTGAATGCGATACCCCATATCCCTATGGTCTTACCATTTACATCTCCACCAAAGTAGTTGATTATTTTTTTAGAAAGTATTGTTTTTTGAATCATGTTAACATTCATTACAGACTTCAAAATCTTAAAGTCGTAATCAAACTGACCTGCTGTTTTAGCAAGTGCTTGAACATCTTTTGGAAAACATGAACCTCCATATCCTACACCAGGGAATAAAAATCTTTTTCCGATTCGAGAATCACTTCCCATACCCATTCTAACCATGTCTACATTAGCTCCTACCTTTTCACATAAGTTAGCGATTTCATTCATAAATGAAATTCTAGTTGCTAAGTAAGAATTAGCAGCATATTTAGTCATTTCTGCAGATCTTTCATCCATAAAAATGATTGGATTTCCTTGTCTTACAAATGGCTCATAAAGTTGTTGCATCAACTCTTTAGCTTTATTTGAAGAAGTCCCAATGACCACTCTGTCTGGCTTCAAGAAATCATCTACAGCTACACCTTCTCTTAGGAATTCAGGATTAGAGACTACATCAAAAAGGTCTTCATTTAAATTTTGGACGATTATGTCATGCACTTTTTCAGCAGTTCCTACAGGAACAGTACTTTTGTCTACAATAACCTTATAGTCTTTGATGATTAAAGAAAGTTGTTTTGCTACGCCTAGTACGTAAGACAAATCAGCAGAACCATCCTCACCAGGTGGAGTTGGAAGTGCTAAGAAGATAATCTGAGCATCTTCAATGGCTGATCCCAAATCAGTAGTAAAGTGTAATCTACCTTGTTTTGTGTTTCTTTCGAAAAGTAATTCTAGACCAGGTTCAAAAATGGGCACAACGCCATTTTTCATTTTCTCTACCTTTTCTTTATCAATGTCGACACAAACGACATCATTTCCTGTTTCTGCGAAACAAGTTCCAGTCACTAAGCCAACATAGCCAGTACCAACGACAGCAATCTTCATTAAACGTTAAGTTTTAATAGTTATACAAATATTAAACCGGTAGGGGAACTCTCATTTGGATGGATAACAAAAATAACAATCAATTCCTAAAAACAATAGGAATTTGCCAACCATTATGAGTATTACCTATACACATATTAGAACTAAATACTATGCCAAATGGCTAGGCTGTTTATTGTTATGATTTATTATTAATAAAAAACATGTCTATTGTCTTCAACTTCAGCATTTTTTCTCATTGCTGCCATCAAATTCTGTCTTGTCATGGTTTTTAACCTTGATGATTCTTCCTTTCTCAATGCTGCAACATTTGGGCTATTTCCAGTATCAGTTTTATTGATAAGTTCCAAAATAAAGACTCCGTTTTCCCCAAGAATAGGATTTGAGACTGAACTTTGACTTAAATTTGCAGCTGCAGCGATTACTTTAGGTTCGTTTCCAAGCCCAGGTATAAAAGAAGAAGACAAACTAACAGAAGTAAGGCTGTCTACCTTCGTGCCATATTCTGCAGCGATCGAAGACATTCCTTTGCCAGCAATTTTTGATTTAATGATGCTAGCTTTCTTTTCATTCATCACCTTTAGCATAATTTCATCCCTTACATCAGCTAAATTAGGCATACCCGCACCTTGAATGCTTTTTAGACCTGCTACAACATATCTTGTATTATAAGTCTCAAAAGTTTTTGGATCACTAAAAGAGTAAGTGTAAAAATTAGGAGATAACTGTCCAACATCTGGATCGTCATTGAAGGCCCATCTTACAAGGTCTCTTGATGCATTATCTTGACCTAAATTACCTACTATGTAATCGTTAGCTTTTAGGCCTGGAGTTGTTTCAATGCTTAGGTTCGGATTTTGTTCAATTAATTTTGGTAGGTCAGCAATGTTTTCATGCTCGTTGACAAAATTTTGAACAGTTTCTTCAATCGCCTCTTGAGTAGCTAAACTAGGTACAATAGATTTTGTAATGTAAGCTATTTTCACACTTGGGTCTTGGCTTAAATATTTTCTATCATTTACTTTTAATAAGTGCACTCCAAATTGGGTAATTACTTGTCTTACTTCACTACCCTTAGATGTGAAGAATGCTACATCATTAAACTGCTGAACCATTGCTCCTTGAGCGAAGTATCCTAAGTCACCGCCCTTAGCTTTATTACTTACATCATCACTAAGCTCTTTTGCTAATTCAGAAAAAGATTGGCCGCCGTTGATCAAGTTCAAAACGCTATCAGCCTTTGCTAAAGCTGGTCCGTAAGAATTGGGATCTGCTTGCTCTGCTCTAAACAAAATATGTTGAGCTTTTACAGAGTCCGGAATCACTTTCTTGTCCACAACTTTTGCTAGTTTATAGTAACCTGCATCAACATAAGGTCCAATTACATTTCCAATACCTCCTGCAAAAACATCATTTGCTATGGCTCCTAAAGCAGCTTTTTTGGCATAGCCGGGAATGATCTCTCCACCATTGATGCTGACAAAGGTAGAATCATTATCAGTTGATCTAAAGTCATTTATTAAAGCTGATAAAGCATTCTTTATAGCTGCAGAATCTGCATTGGTTGGAGCAACATTAAAAGTTACGTATTCCAATCTTCGCTGTTCTTCATCACTTTTAAAAAGAGAAGAATTACTATTCAAGTAAGTATTTAATTCTTGGTCAGATACATTAGCACTTGAATCATCTATATCACTAAATGGAATTCTCACGTAATTGAAGTCAAGTTTTTGATTTCGCTCAGATCCCATTGATTCGACCATCCAACTAGGCGTATACATTCCTTGTGAGACTAAACTTGAAAGTTTAGTTTGGAGCCGATCTTTTATGATTTGATTTTCTTGTTCAATCCAATAGTAATATGCATTAGGATTGGTTTCTTTTAATTGTTTAGTTTCAATTAGATTTTTGAACTCATTGAGTCTGTTTCTATCGACTTGGCCATTTTGGCCTCTAAAAGTACTCTGAATGATAGGACTTAAATTTGTACCAAATTGAAGGTCCATTAATTCTTCATTACTAACGGTCAATCCAAGTTTCTCTCCTTCTTCTTTCAATATAGATTCTTCTACAAAGAAATTCCAGAGGCTTTCTTTTTGGCCATAGGTATTTCCTTTACTTCCTTGGTATAAGATTCTTTCAGCTTGGTTGAAACGATCGTAGCTAATGGACTTGCCATTTATTTCGCCTAAAGAAGTTCTACCACTTTGGCCAAAGGCTCCGGTGCTACTATTGAACATATCCATCATGATGAAGGCTGCCAATCCGAGACCGATTAAAAGGATCAATACCCAACTGTGCTTTCTAATTGTGCTAATTCGTACCATTCTACTTGTATTTTAATACAATTTTTTATGTTTAAAAAGGAATGCAAAGGTACTACCTTTGTTCCTCATTTTCAAAATTTTATGAGCTTCGAAGGCCTTATTTTTTAAGATATTCTGCCGCATTTTCTAAGTCGGCGTAAAATTCAGGTCCATATCTTCTCTCGATAGCATCTTGTACGAATTTATACAAGGGTAGTTGCTCTTTTTCACCTTTATCGCAAGCGGCGCTACAAATGTCCCATTCTTCATAATTTAGCGCTTCGAATCCAGTCTGTTTATTTTGTGTTACTCTAATAGGATATAAGTGACAAGAAATTGGTTTTTTAAAATCGATCAAGCCTTCTGTCCAAGCTTTTTCTATGCCACATTTAGCGATGAAATTCTCGTCATAGGTCATAAAAGCACAAGCATTGCTTTCGATTAAGGTTGTTCCATTTTCTTTTGGTTCATCATAATAAACAGAAGTTCCTTTCTTTTCAATGGCTTCGATGCCCTCTTTTGTTAAGAAAGGTTTTACGATAGGATATATTTTATCTAATGTTTCTAGCTCTTGTTTTTCTAAGGGAGCTCCCCAATCTCCTTCCCAACAACATGCCCCCTTGCATGCATTCAAGTTGCAAAGAAATTTCTTCTCAAAGATTTCACTGCTTACTAATATATCTTGAATAACAACCATAAGATTTAATTTGATCTTGATCTCAATTTTGCCTCTTGAAAGAGCAAGTTTAGCATTTTTCTAAAAAACAAGATACCTATTTCGAACACTTGGTAATGACGGATAAAATGAAAAAAACGCAAATCAAGGGAAAATGTGAGAACAATTCTGCAATATGGCAGTTAAACAAAGAAAAAAGACTGAAGAAGGAGTGATTAAAAGTGACTTAATTCTCATTGAAAATGTCTAATTTTAAAGCTTACAAAAATATCTAAATAATACAATGGATTTAAACGAGCACGTGCATTCTGAATATAGTGATCCTTTAAAGCAGAAATTTGAATCTCAAGCTAAAGAAGTGGCTAAGACTCTCAAAGCTGTGCTTAAAGAAAATGCTTCCATGAAAATGGATGAAGTAACTTTAAAGCAGGTTTTTGGAGGTATGAGAGGAGTAAAAAGTATGGTTTGGGAGACTTCACAATTAGACCCAGTTGACGGCATAAGATTTAGAGGTTATTCAATCCCTGAATTAAAAGAAAAACTTCCTAAAGCAGAAGGAGATAAGGAACCTTTACCAGAAGGTTTATTTTGGTTAATGTTAGTTGGAGAAATTCCAACTGAAGAACAGGTTTCTTGGTTAAGTAAGCAATGGAAGCATAGAAGTAATGTTCCTGAACATACATTTAAGGTTTTGGATAGCTTTCCAGCTGAAACACATCCCATGACTCAATTGAGTGCTGCAATCATTTCCATGCAGACTGGTTCTCAATTTTCTAGAAGATATGCCGAAGGCATGAATAAATCTGAATATTGGGACCCTACATATGAGGATGCTATGAATTTAATAGCAAGATTACCTCGAGTAGCAGCTTATATATACAGAAGGACTTATCATAATGGCGATCATATTGCTCCAGATCTTTCTTTAGACTGGGCGGCTAATTTTGCGCATATGTTAGGTGTTAGTGATAAACCTGATTTTAAAAGTTTAATGAGGTTATACCTTACCATTCATGCAGATCATGAAGGGGGGAATGCCTCAGCGCATGCAACACACCTCGTTGGTTCTACATTGAGTGATGCCTATTTTGCCTTAGCTGGAGGAATGAGCGCACTAGCGGGACCTTTACACGGCTTGGCAAATCAAGAAGTGATAAAGTGGATCTTTAAGATGGTTGATGCCTTAGGAACTACTAATCCTACTAAAGAACAGATCGCAGACTATGTCAATAGCACTTTAGCTTCAGGGCAAGTAATTCCTGGATATGGACATGCTGTACTTAGAAGACCTGATCCAAGGTTTGTTGCACAAAAAGCTTTTGCAGAAGAATACATAAAAGATGACGACATCGTAAACATCGTCTGGAAAATATTTGAAGTCGTACCACCAATTTTAGACAGTTTAGGAAAAGTAAAAAATCCTTGGCCAAATGTCGATGCCCATTCAGGTGCACTATTGGTCCATTTTGGAATGAAAGAATATAGTTTTTATACAGTATTGTTCGGTGTATCTAGAGCCATGGGTGTTTTAGCCTCTTTGGTTTGGTCTAGAGCATTAGGCATGCCATTAGAAAGACCTAAGTCTGTTACATCAGCTTGGGTATTAGAGCACATATCTTCTCAGAAAGCAACGGTTTAGCAAAAGCTTTTCAGATAAGGTAATAAAAGAGCATAAGTCAATGGATTTATGCTCTTTTTATTTTTGATTTTATCATACCTTTTCCTTTATTTGATTTTCTTTATATAAAATACAATTATGAGCGTTCCTGCAGAACTTAAATATTCAAAAGAACACGAGTGGGTCAAGGTTGGTGATGATAATGTCATTCATGTTGGCATTACAGATTTTGCTCAAGGTGAATTAGGAGAACTAGTTTATGTCGAAGTGGAATCCGTAGGAGAAACTTTATCAAAAGATGAAGTTTTTGGTACTGTAGAAGCAGTAAAGACTACTTCAGATCTATTTATGCCAGTAAGTGGTAAAATACTTGCCTTTAATCCTAAATTGGATGAATCAGAAGGAGATGAGCCAACGTTAATTAATTCAGATCCATATGGAGACGGCTGGGTAGTAAAAATCGAGCTCACTGACCCAAGTGAATTGGAAGAGTTATTAAGCGCTGAAGCTTATAGAGAATTAATTGGATAAATTTTTGGCTACACACACACCAAAAATTAAACTTTTCACATCTGATACATTGAGAAACTATTTACCAGCAATTATTTGGGCTTTGGTGATTGCTTACCTTTCTACAATGGGAGGTATAAATTTGCCTCAGTCACTTTGGGAAATTGTAGCAGTTGATAAAATTGGACATTTCTTAGTTTACGCTATTTTGGTCATTTTGCTTTTAATCGGACTAAAGAAGAGTAAGCTGGATTTATCTACAAAGAGAGTCACTTGGGTTCTTTTATCGTGTATTGGGTATAGTATTATGCTTGAATTCGTTCAGTTATACTTTTTCCCGCATAGATATTTTGAATACTTGGATATTCTTGCTAATATTATCGGCTGTACGCTGGGTTATTTAGTGTATAAATTTTTAATTAATAAATTCTTGTAGCATGCTGTTTTTAGTTAACATCGCTCTCACAGGAAAAGCACTCGGACTAGTAATTCTTGCTTTGATAGCATTAGTTGTAGGTTTGATCTTTTTTGTGAGAAATAACTTTAAAAGCTTTGCTTCAAAAGAACATTCTTCCCGTCCGGTAAAGTCATTGTTGGCTAACCGAACTAAATACGAGGAAGTTAATGCGCTTGGAAGATCTTATCGAGTACCTCTTAGTCTATTAGGACTAGCCTTAGCAGTAGGAATAACAACTTTAGCTTTTGGTTGGACACAATATGATAAGGAGATTTTCATTCCAGATGATGCCCTTTTACTTGATGAAGACATTGAAGTTGAGCCACCTCGAACTGCTGAGCCTCCACCACCTCCACCACCTCCACCACCTCCTGTAATAGAAGAGGTGCCTGAAGAGGAAATCGAGGAAGAAGATGAGCCAGAATTCGTAGATCAATCCGTAGAAGAAGAAACAGTGGTTGATGAACCACCTCCTCCTCCGAAGAAAGCACCACCTCCTCCACCTCCTCCTCCGCCGCCGCCACCAGAGCCTGAAGTGGATGAAATATTTAAGGTAGTGGAAGAGATGCCTAAATTTCCTGGTTGTGAAAACGAAGGAGATGAAGCAGCTAAGAAAAAGTGTGCTCAAGGTAAAATGTTGAAATTTATCTATAAAAACATAAAGTATCCTGCCATAGCAAGAGAAAATGGGGTTGAAGGAACATGTGTAGTTAGGTTTGTTGTAGATAAATCAGGAAACATAACCGTTCCGGAGGTAGTAAGAGACATTGGGGCTGGCTGTGGAGCCGAAGCTTTGAGAGTTGTGAACATGATGCCGAAATGGAATCCTGGCAAACAAAGAGGAAGAGCAGTGAAAGTACAGTTTAACTTACCAGTTAAATTTAAGCTGCAATAAAATATTTCAAATAAAAAAAGGGCTCAATCAATTTTGATTGAGCCCTTTTTTTATTGGTTTCCTTTCTTTTTCTTCTTTCCTTGCCAAAGGAATTCTGGTTCTTCTTCAGCAGCTTCTTCATCGTATTCTGGAATAATTATTCCTCCTTCTTCTTCATCTTCTTTGGCCAACTCTTTTTCTTCTTTGATGACTTCTAGCTTTTCTTCTCTAACATCAGCTTCTAACTTTCTAGCTTCGGACTTAGATAACTTTTCTTCAAAATCTTCTGTTTGTAGTTGCTCAACACCTAAGGAATTAAATTCATTTTCTAAGGATGCTTTAATTCTTTTTTTCAAGAGCTCACTTAGTTTGAAGTGCTTGAGTACTTCTTCTCTGTCTTTACGGATCTTATAATTATCAATAGGACCATTAATCACGTAATGCAAGTTAAATCCTTTTAATCGTGCTTTTTGAGGCTTTAGACTAGGATCATGTTTCTTGATTCGGTTCATCAATACTTGACCTGCGTTTAGTTTGATGTTGTATTTCATGTGATGATCGAAGGTGTGTGCTCCTGAAACCATTAAGTTTATTGCATTGTTTTGAATGAACATCACCGGAATCTTGATTTGGCTGTTTCTGACTTCTAACCAATTTTCCATATCTGTAAACTTGATATGCTTTAAATCTTGAATTTTTATAAAGTCTGCAAAGTCTTGAAGGATCTTTACATTTTTAAGTTCTCCATTTTTTATGCTGATTTTAGAAAGTACTTTTAATTTTTTGTCTAAAAATTTCCCTTTGTTATCCCAATAGGCATTGATTATGATGTTAGAATTCATCCTGCCCTTTATATTTTTAGCTCCGATGACATCTTGTCCAAAGTTATTAGCGTTTGCAAAAAACTGATTCACATCAATACCATCACAAGATAAATTTGCTTTTAAAACTGGTCTGCTAATAAGATTAATTTGACCTTCCAAATTCATGCTTCCTTTCATGGTCTCTAAATCTCCATCAATAAATAATTCATCTTGATCAAAAGTAATTTTCCCTTCAAAGTCTTCACCGGTGAATTTTTCATAAATGACATGTTCAATTTCAGCTTCAATTTTTCCATTTAAAAATCCACTAATGCTGTTGTGCCAACCATCAGTTTTCTCTCCTTCTTTTTCTACATTAAAAAGATCAATGATTTTTTTAATGTCCATTTGTTCAGCATCAATGTTTGCTCTAAATTCTAATTCTACATTTTTAGAATTCAGAGAATCAGCTACCAAAACAGGAATTAAGTTTTTAAAAGAGCCATTCATCGTAAATTCAGAATCTGCGCCTTCTACTTTTATTTCCTTAGCAGTCATATTATTTCCACTTAAATGAACCTCACCTCTATCTAATAAAATTTTATTTCCATTTATGGTTAATCCAGCATCATCAAATTCAAAAACACCTTCTGTTTCTACTTTAGATATGGTTCTTGTTGACCTCATGTCTTCTAATGCTCCTCTAATTTTAAAATCCTTTATTTCAATCTCACCATGTCCCTTAGAGATGTTATCATTTTCTAAAAATTTTCTGATATTTTTCACAGGAATTTTGCCATTGATTTCCATATCAATTCTTGGATCATCAAAATTCTTGATGGCTAAGTCCAATTCAGTTAATTCTCTATTGAAATAACCCTTAAAATCAACAATCTCTAAAATACTAGACTTAGAATCATTGTATTTACCATTTGAATACAAAGCGGTGAAAGAAACATCTTTAATGGGGCCATCGAGCATTGGGCTTGAAATGCTGGCATTTCTCAATAGTACTTTTGCTTCTACATCAGGATTTTCTTTTAAGTTTTGGGTACCATTAATGGTCATATCAAAATGAAAAGTTCCTGTGCTTTTTATGCCCTTTAGGGTTTTTAAAAATTCTTTCGGGAAAAAAGCTATGACAGATTCCAAGTTGCCTTTTTTTGACTGAAGCTTTAAATTGTAATTGGTGTCCTTCTTATCTATGGAAAGGTCACCTGTCAATTCAAAGGTATTGCCATCAAGAATAACCATTACCTTTTCGAATTGATATATTTTATTTTTAAGGTCAACATCAATTAAAGCGTCGTATTGCACACCTTGTCCAGCTAAAAATCTGTTGCCATTGAGTTCAATAAAATCCGATTCTAAATTTGCCAAGCTTTTCATGGAAAACTTGTCTTTTTCAAAATTTCCAGAAAAGGAAGCTGTGTTTAGAAACGTCCTCATTTCCTGCTCATTAGCTTTATTTATGTAGATAAGTTCAAAATCTCTTAATATAGCCTCTTCAAGATTAAGTTTTAAATCTGAGGATTTGCCGTTTTCCTTTGTTCCTTTTTTGAATACATGGTAATTGGGTTCTCTTTTACTATCCAGATAAACATAAAGCGCTCCTGCATCAGCAATGACTTTTTTGATGTCTATTTTTGATTGCAAAAGTGCCATTAAGCCAAATTTGAAAGATAGTTTTTCAGCTTCTAATAAATTTCCTCCTTGAGTGTCTCTTAAGGTTACTTCTTTTAGTTCAGCTGATACTGTAGGAAAAGATGACCAAATGTTCAAATTAAAATCACCAACTTCTAATTCAGTTTTGAATTGTTTTCTTAATTCTTCAATTAGAAAATTATTGATTTTATCTCCAAATAAGGAAGAGACGACTAATGAGGCAAGTAGCATCAATAGTGCTATAGCGAGAAACCACGAGATAAGTCTTCTGAAAAAGCTTTTTTTCTTTGGCTTTTGCGGTTGAATAGGAGTTTGATATGTGGTGTATTCTCCAGTTTTATTCATACTAAAGAGGATAAACGGTATTAAGTTTTAAATAAGGGATATAGTTTTATACAAATGATTGGAAATTGTAATATACTGAATACTCCAATAACGACTGTGTTAGGCAGTATATTTTAATAATAATATTTAAAAAAACTTGTTTGGTATATTGCTTGAGCATATATTTGCACTCCTCAATAGAGGGGCGATTAGCTCAGCTGGTTCAGAGCACCTCGTTTACACCGAGGGGGTCGGGAGTTCGAATCTCTCATCGCCCACAAAGGTCAAGATCTTTTCTTGACCTTTTTTTTTGCGCCATTCTAATTTTGCTCCAAATTTATTAATGAAATTATAATAGAAAAGTAATTCTTGTTAACACAGATCAAAGCAAATAAAGAAAACTGGCGACCATTTAATAAATTCTTACATTTGTAAGTAAAATTCGCCTTTAAAGCCCAATTTATATAACCCTAAGGCATTCAAGGGCGTATTATTAGGTATTATACGATTGAAAATAATTTATGAATAATTATAAAAAACTAACCAATATAAGTGGTTGGGTGGTATTTGGAATCGCCGCGATTGTCTTTTTTCTAACTGCTGAAAGAACAGGAAGTTTATGGGACTGTGGCGAATTCATAACTGGGGCTTTAAAGCTTGAGGTAGTTCACCCTCCTGGAGCAGCTTTATTCTTACTAATTGGAAGAATATTTACGATCATAGCAGAGACTTTTTCTAGTGATCCTAACGATATTTCTTTTTCAGTCAATTTGATGTCTGGATTATGCACCGCCGCAACAGCCATGTTTGTTTGTTGGGTTTGTATTCGCTTGGGAGCATTAGCAATGGTAGGAAGAGAAAGAATAGCAAGTCAAGCAGAAACAATTGCATTATGTGGTGCAGGTTTAGTTGGTGGATTAACGGCTGCCTTTTGTACATCCATATGGTTTTCTGCAGTAGAAGGAGAAGTATATGCGATGTCAACTATGTTTACTGCGATGACTTTATGGTCTATGGTAAAGTGGTATACATTGCCTAATGAATCGTGGACAGATAGATGGTTAGTGTTTACGATTTATGTTGCTGGTTTATCGATTGGAGTTCACTTATTAAGTTTGTTGACATTCCCTGCACTAGCAATGTTTTATTATTTCAAGAAATATGAAAATACGAATTTTGGAGGCATACTATTGTCTTCGTTTGTAGGGCTATTATTTATTGTCTTCATTCAAAAAGTAATCATTGTAGGAATACCCAACCTTTGGGCAGGTCTAGAAAAAATGATGGTTAACGGTTTTGGATTACCTTTTCAAAGTGGAATTTTTCCATTGTTGATTATTCTAGGAGCTCTATTTTTCTTTGGTTTCAAATACGCAGAAAAAAGTAAGAATGCTTTATTGCAATTAGGATTAGTGAGTGTCTTGATGGTAACCATAGCCTTTTCAACCATTGGAGTAGTTGTTATAAGAGCAAATGCAGATACGCCGATCAATATGAATAAGCCATCAGATCCAATGCGATTGATTCCTTATTTGAATAGAGAACAATATGGAGAGAGACCTTTACTTAAAGGTCCACACTTCGAAGCAAAGCCAAAAGCTGGGGATTATAATGAAGTAGACAGGTATGGTAGAGTAGGTGATCGATACGAAATCACCGATCGTAAGATCAGTTATAAATTCAACGAAAAAGATAAAATGTTCTTTCCTAGGATAGGGCATTATGAACAAGGAAGACCTCGTCAACATAAATTATGGATGGGATTAGATCCTGATAAGCCATTGCCTAAAAATCGACCAGATCAGGCTGACAACATGAATTTCTTTTGGAACTATCAAGTCAATTGGATGTACTGGAGGTATTTTATGTGGAATTTTGCCGGAAGGCAAAATGGGACCCAAGGTTATTACCCTTGGGATAAAACAAGAGGACATTGGCAATCAGGTTTTGCTGCTATAGATTCTCGTTTATACAAACAAACAGATTTACCTGACACTATAAAAAATAATAAGGCTCAAAACTCTTATTATTTTCTACCATTGATCTTTGGGATATTGGGCATATTATTTCATGCAATGAAAAGGCCGAAAGATGCCTTGGCACTTTTTGCAATGTTCATTATAACGGGGATAGGAATTATTATTTATTCTAACCAGCCTCCAAACGAACCGCGTGAAAGAGATTACGTTTTAGCAGGTTCCTTCTTTACTTTTAGTATCTGGGTTGGAATGGGCGTATTAGCTATTTTTTCTGTGTTAAAGGATAGGATTGGAGGTGTAGTGCCGGCAATCCTTGCTACTGTACTTGCCTTAAGTGCGCCTGCGATTATGCTTTCCGAAAACTTTGATGATCACTCCAGAAGACATCATACAGGAGCGAGTGATTATGCAAGTAATTTTCTTGAATCATGCGCCCCTAATGCTATAATATTTACTTATGGTGATAACGATACCTATCCATTATGGTATGCTCAAGAAGTTGAGAAGGTAAGAACCGATGTGCGGGTGGTAAACTTGAGTTTGATAGCAGTTGATTGGTACATTAATTCTCTCAGAAGAAAAGTAAATGATTCTGCTCCTATAAAAATGGTTTTAACAGAAGATCAAATAAGAGGAAGAAAAAGAGTTCAGGTGCCGATTGATACCAAAAGTGAGAAAGAGTTGTCTTTGGGTGCGGCTTTGAAATTTTTAGGAGAAGATCACCCCATACCTCCATACGATAGTTACTTCCCAACTAAAAAACTATACATTCCAGTTGACAAGTCAAGAGCTGTTGCTAATGGTATGGTTAGTTCTATAGACTCTACAGTAGTAGATCGAATTAATTTCAGCTTAGGAGGAAAGAGTGGCTTGATAAAAGGAGACATGGCTGTCCTAGACATCATCAACTCAAACATTTGGGATAGACCAATTTATTTTGCAGTAACATGTCGACCTGAGAGCTTGCTAGGGCTAGGATCATATTTGGAACTTGAAGGATTAGGATTAAGAATCATACCTAAGAAAAATAAGTCTGATGGAAGATTTGGAATCATAGGTTCAGGAGCTGTAGATGCTGATGCTATTTATGATAATGTGATGAATAAATTTAAATGGGGTAATTTTGATAAAGAAGATTTATTTGTAGATAGGAGTTATTTACCTTCTGTACAAAGTATTCGACTTGTTATCACTCGGGCATGCGAACAGTTGTTGAAAAATGGAGATAAGAAAAGAGCTGGAGAGTTGGCTCAAAAGTTCTTTGAATCTTTTCCTCATATGAATTTCCCATATGATGAGCAAGTAATTAATCTAATGAATGTTTTAGCAAATTCTGGAGATATAGAAAATGCTAAAAAGCATATGAGGATTTTGACAAAAGAAGTCGATCAATATTTAAATTATTTTGAACCATACAGTGTCGATACTTTAAATGAAATTGGCTTTGTAGAAAAGTATGCTTATATGTTAAGAGCTAAAGAGCAACTCCTTCAAATGTCAAGTAAATTTAATGATGATGCATTTGCTAAAGAGATTAAGGACGCTATTGGAAAATATAAGCGGAAATAAGGATAAGATAAAAACTATGAGTAAGCTTACAATCGCAATGGGTGCGGACCATGCTGGCTTTGAATTTAAAGAAGAGCTTAAGAAGCATCTTGTAAATAGATCTATAGCTGTTATAGATTTTGGAACAAATTCTCCGGACTCTGTAGATTACCCAGATTATATCCATCCAGTAGCAGATGCAATAGAAGAAGAAAAGGTCTCTTTAGGAATTATATTATGTGGTAGTGGAAATGGCGCTGCTATGACTGCTAATAAGCATCCAAACATTAGAGCTGCTATCTGTTGGAATAAGTCCTTAGCTGAATTAGCAAGACAACATAATGATGCAAACATTATTTCTATTCCAACAAGATTTGTTTCTTTAGAAATAGCTGTTGAAATGGTAGATGCCTTTTTATCAACAGCATTTGAAGGGGGAAGGCATGCAAGAAGAGTTGGAAAAATTTCTTGTTAATCGAACCGATTTAAAACACTCCATTGTTTTCTCTATAAATTACTGCGGTTACTACTCTACCAACAGCTTTTAACGTCCTTTTATCAATAACATCCATATTGTCTCCATGGGTGTGCCAATGATCTCCAAAGGTTTGATCTGCCTTATTGCTCATGTTTATGATATCAATCGTTGGTATTCCTCCTACCTGATGAACAAAAACATGGTCATCAGTGATTGGTCCTTCTTTGTCATCAATAAAGTGATTGCCAAAGCCCATTCCTTTAGCTAATTTCCAAGTCTTGTTGACAACTGCTGGAGCGACAGACAAGGAGTATTCTTCTTTTGGAAATCTAGCATTAGCAGAACCTACCATGTCAAGCAGGATGCCATATTTTGCCTTGTAACCATTTACATGTTTGTTAGCACCCCAATATTGAGAACCTAAACACCAAGTTTTCATATTAGCAAGAATTTCTTCTCTGCTAGCATTTGGGTTTGTTCGATTTTGACCATGATCTTCTGCATCAAAGAATATTACATCTACTCCAATGTCAATACCATTTTCACCAATTATTCTTGCTACTTCCAAAAGCACACCAACCCCACTTGCCCCATCATCTGCCCCAAGAATTGGTTGTTTCTTTTTAGTTTCGTTAGGATCTTCTTCTGCAATATGTCTTGAATCCCAATGGGCACAAAGCAATACTCTTTTTTTGGCTTCTGGGTTAAATTGACCTATGATGTTAGTAGACTTTAGCGTCTCTCCGGTATACACCAAGGCGTCAAAGTCTTGTTCGATGACTGTGGCGCCAAAAGATTTAAGCTTAGATGAAAGCCATTCTTTACATTGCTTATGTGTTGGACTACCTGGAAGTCTTATGCCGAAATCAACTTGTTTCTTGACATAAGCATAGGCAGAATCTTGTTGAAAAGATGGAATCTTTCTATTATTCTTTGTTTCTTCTACTGCAGTATTAGTCCCTTTCTCAGGGCTACTTGGGTCACTTTCACAAGAAAAAAAACAGCCTGTCATTAAGCTGAGGATCAAAGAAAGTTTAAAAAATAGCTTGTTCATTTTAAAATTACTTTAAAGCTGATTAAAGGATGCTGCAAGGTACAAATTATTGGGCATCGGTATTAATTGCTCTAGTTCCAGGTAGTTCCTTCTTTTCCGTCCTTTATGTTAATCTCAAGTTCGTTTAAGGAGTCTCGGATTTTATCAGAAGTGTCCCAATCTTTCTTTTCTCTAGCAGACTTGCGGATATCTATAACAAGGTTCATTACGCCATCAAGTTTTTCTCCACCTTGGTCAGCTGTAGATTCATCCCTTATCCCGAGGATGTCTGTAAACATCAAATTGAAGATTTTTCTCATTTTATCAAAGGTGCTTAAGCTTAATTCTGCGATGTCAGCTTGTTTGTTTTGATAAGCATTCGCTTTGCTTGAGACTTCAAATAATTCAGCAAGAACTTGTGCGGTATTGATGTCATCATTTAGGTGATCAAAACATCTCTCACAAAGAGCAAGAATAGCAGCTTCAGCATTTTCGTTGCCCGCTTTTTCATTGCCTGGATGAACCAATTTGTTTAAGGTGTTTTTTGCATTAACCATTCTATTGTAGCCTTTTTCAGCTGCTTGTAATGCTTCATTAGAAAAATCTACAGTACTTCTATAATGTGCTTGAAGAATGAAAAATCGAATGGTCATTGGGCTGTAAGCTTGTTCTAAGCTTTTATGATCACCACTAAAAAATTCAGAAAGTGTTATAAAGTTGCCTAAAGATTTTCCCATCTTTTTTCCATTGATGGTAATCATGTTATTGTGCATCCAATAATTTACAGGGTTTTTTCCTGTAGCTCCTTTTGCTTGAGCAATTTCGCATTCATGATGTGGGAAAAGTAAATCCATACCACCACCATGAATGTCAAATGTTTCTCCTAAATATTTTGCACTCATCACTGAACACTCTAAATGCCATCCTGGAAAACCAATACCCCAAGGACTAGGCCACCTCATTATGTGTTCTGGGGATGCATTTTTCCAAAGTGCAAAATCAACAGAGTTCCTTTTTTCCTTTTGCCCCTCTAAGGTCCTACGTTCCTCTCCAGCTCCAGCAATTAGATCTTCTAGAATTCTACCTGAGAGCTCACCATAATTATGGTCTTCATGGTATTTCATAACATCAAAATAGACAGAGCCATTTACTTCGTAGGCAAGGCCATTAGCTATGATCTGCTTTACCATTTCAATTTGCTCTATGATGTGTCCAGAAGCTCTTGGTTCTATGCTTGGTCTTTTATTATTAAGCATATCCATTTTATCATGAAAGCTATTCGTATAAGTTTGAACAACCTCCATAGGCTCAAGTTTTTCTAGCCTCGCTTTTTTAGCAATCTTATCTTCTCCAGTCCCTGCTAATTCATCTTCTAAATGTCCTACATCAGTGATGTTCCTCACATACCTTACTTTTAGGCCCATGTGATCCAAATACCTATATAGAACATCAAAAGTGATGTAAGGTCTCGCATGACCAAGATGAGGTTCCCCATAAACAGTGGGACCACAAACATATAATCCTACAAATCCAGGGTTAATGGGTGTAAAAAGCTCTTTCTTTTTACTCAGACTGTTGTGTATTTTCAATTTCAAATCCATGGCTGTAAAATTAGGTAATTATGTACTTAGAGTAAACTATTGTGAAAAACTAATTTCTGTGCTAACTGGATAGTGGTCAGAAAGGTTCACATTGGCGATATTATGGGATTCTATAACGAAAAAATCATCAACTAATATATGATCAATATGTAAACCGGGAATGCTACCTGCATAGGTAATGCCTAAACCTTTGCCTTTGGCTCTAAAACTGCTTTGTAAGCCTTGAGACAGGACATTGTAAGAATAAGATTGAGGGGTATCATTAAAGTCTCCACATAAGATAACTGGGTTAGGTGAATTAGCCATGTGAGCAGCAACTAGCCTAGCTTGTGAAACTCTTTTTGCAGTCGCTAATTTAACTTTAGCTAATACATTTTTTGCTTTTACCCAATTTCCTTTTTTTCGTGGATCAGGTTTATCAAACAAACTTTCAGTTTGATTACTTACAGCGTTAGATTGCAGATGAACATTATAAACCCTAATGACTTCATTATTGTATTTTATGTCAGCCCAAACAGCAGCATTGTTGGATTTGTTAAAAGTGATGACACCTTTGTCTAAAATGGGAAAGGAAGTGTAAATCGCTACGCCTTTACTATAGGCAATGTTTTCAAAAGCTAACTCTTCCGAAAAAAACTTTACCCACCCAAATTCTTGTACACAAAGGATGTCAGGTTTAGATCGTTCATTAAAGAAATTCACTATCCTTCGGACCTTGTTTTTTCTTTTCAATTGATCTTTTACTTTGTGAAGTTGGAGACCGCCGATGTTATAGGAAGTTAATTTTAAGTGCCCTTCAGACCTGTTTTGTGAAAAAACATTCAATCCGATGTAAGAATTTAAGTGCATCATGCCGATTAAAATGATGACTAGGGAGATCCACCAGCTTTTCTTTTTTCTTAAAATCCAGAAGATTATGAATAATACATTGAGCACTAAAAGGTAAAAATATCCGATACCAAAAAATGAAAGTGGCCATAATTCAGAAGGATCTAAATGAGGGGCAGCATAAGAAAGCAAGGTGGCTATTCCGAGTAGTATGTTGATCCAAACGATGAAGGTATTTAGCTTTTTCAAAGAATTAACTTACTTCTTGCTTGCTTTGAAAAGAAATTCTTTCTCTTCTTTTGTCAAACTTTCATATCCAGAACGTTTGATTTTGTCTAGAATTGCATCCAGGTGTTCTTGGTGATTGTTGATTTCATCGCTGTCCTGTCCAGGTTTTTGGTTTTTAAACATGGATTTTTTATTAGGGTTTTTATAAGCGACAGTCATTTTTTTTCCTGTAAAATATTCTTTGATGTAGTCGAAAAACCTGTTTATTGGTTCACCTATATCTTTACCATTTCGCAAAGAAAAGATAAAAAACCAACCCATTGCAGCTCCACCAAGATGAGCAAGATGTCCACCTGTATTGTCCATGCTGCCTATCCCTACAAGGTCAAGAAAGATTAAAATCCCAACAACGTATTTTAGTTTTACCTCTCCTACAAATAATAATCTTAAAATATAATCTGGAGCAAGAAACCCTGAGGCTAATACTATGGCCATAACACCTGCCGAAGCTCCATATGCCGGATTTCCAATATCTGCATATTGAGATACCAAAACATAAATGATTCCTCCACTAAGGCCTCCTAAAAGGTATAAAGGCAGGATTTTTCGATCACCAATTAAATCTCCTACTATCTTTCCGAACCAATAAAGGAACAGCATGTTAAATAAAATGTGGATAAAACCTACATGCAGAAACATACTAGTGATGAAAACCCATGGATGGATTAAGTCGTCTAGCCAGTTATTAGAAAGGGCAATCCAGGAAATAAATTTATCAAAAGTTGTCTCTTCTCCAGGAACTGGCTTTTCAAATCCAGAAGTGAGCGTGATGCCTAATCGAACTAAGTTTACAATAATGAATACAATGACATTAATGATGATCAACCGCGTGATCATATTTCCCATCCGAAATTCGGACTTTACATCTTGCCACATTGAATTAAACATGTATTATAAAGCTTAAATCATTTATACTTAAACGTTGGATGGAAAGTTCTGGTTCACCAGAACTTTTTTGCTAATCCCCAATTATAAATTAAAATACCACCTGTTAATACTCCTCCTAAGTGGGCCCAATGGGCAATTCCATCAGCATGGCCTGCTAATCCACTAAATAGGTCCATTCCTATGAAAGCTAAAATTAGGTATTTAGCTTTTACCGGAATGGGTGGGAAAATCAAATTTAAGGTAACATTTGGCATCATGAGTAAGAAAGCACTATATATTCCCATTACTGCGCCAGATGCTCCAACAACAGATGCTTCGTGAGTTAAGCCAGCAAAGCCTAAGCCTAGATGTAATAATAATGCACCTACCCCACAGGATAAGTAATAGAATAAAAACCTTTTGCTTCCTAATTGAGTTTCTATGGCCGGTCCTAAAAAAGCTAAAGTCAACATGTTGAATAGTATGTGATTGAAATTAGCGTGCATAAACATATGCGTGACCAATTGATAAGGTTGAAAGCTGACTGTTGTATGTGATGAACCAGCAACTAGGTATTCTCTACCATCTGGCCAAATCAAAGTTAGTGCATCAACAGGTATACCTAATTGTGGTAAAAGTAAATTTGCACCAAAAAATACAAGGGCATTAATTATTATCAAATGTTTTACAACATCTGTAAGTCTGAACATTTTACTTTATTTATAAGCTAAGTTCTAAAATCCATTTTTAAAGTCAAAGAAAAATCGACGAAGTAACTAAAAATCAAACTTTTTGTCTAATTCATCTAAATCGAAGGTAATAAAACATTTTCTGCCGAATGGATCTTTAAAAGGGAGTTTACATGCAAAAAGCCTATCGATTAGGGCATTTATTTCATCGACATTTAATTTAGTTCCTTTTTTAGTAGCCGCACTTCTAGCTAGGGTAGCAGCGATTCTTTCTCGGATATTGGTTTTGAAATCAACGTTCATTTTTGATTGTTCAAGAAGGTCTTGAATCATCTTTTCTACATTAAAGTTTTGATCACATTCTGCTGGTAAACCTTGCATGATAAATGAATCTTGACCGAATTCTTTAAGATCAAAGCCCATTTTGTTTATTTCTGGAATCATGTCTCTTAATAAGGCGGCATCTTGTCCATTAACATTAATATTGGTTGGAAAGAGTTGAGTTTGAGTATGTTGATTTTGATTTTCTAAATTAGAAAGAAACTGTTCGTAGAGGATTCTTTCGTGAGCGGCTTGCTGATCAATGAGTAAGAACCCAGATTTAATTGGACTCACAATGTATTTGTTGTGTATTTGATAAGGAGTCTTTTGCTGAACTACTTGTTCTCCACTTTCATCTTCAGAAAACTTACTTTTAAACGTAACAGGTTGTGCTTCTGTTTTTTGCGGCATTGGAATGTTATCAAGTCCTTTGTACAATTTCTCCCAGTTTTCTAAATTCCTTGTTTTTAAACCACCATCTGGGGCAGCTTTCCTTTGACTTTGCCCTTGACCAAAACTGGTTTGGCTAATTCCTGGTCCAATAGTGCTATTAAAACCTGGTGTTTGATCAAAATCTAGAGTAGGTGTTATGCTGTATTGTCCAAGTGCATGTCTCACAGATACTTTCAAGAAATTGTAAAGCAATCTTTCATCTTCAAATTTAATTTCTTGTTTGGTTGGGTGTACATTAACATCGATAAGCTTTGGATCAATATCAATAAAAATAACATAAAGTGGCAATGCCTTTTCAGCTAATAAGCCATCGTAAGCCCCCATTAGGGCGTGATGTAAGTAACTGCTTTTAATAAATCGATCATTGACATAAAAGAACTGCTCTCCCCTAGTTTGGGTTGCAAATTCTGGTTTCCCAATAAAGCCATCCATTTTTATAATGTCCGTCTCTTCAATAATGGGGACAAGTTTTCGATTTATCTTATTACCGAAAAGCGCAACTATTCTTTGGCGTAAATTTGCCTTTGGCAAATGATAGATTTCATTATTGTTATGATGGAGACTAAAGAATACCTTTGGGTTTGAAAGGGCAATTCTTGTGAATTCTTCAACAATATGTCTCATTTCAGTGGAATTAGCTTTTAGAAAATTTCTTCTAGCTGGCACATTATAGAAGAGATTTTTAATAGCTAAACTGGTTCCTTTTGGGCATTGGCAAGCTTCCTGGCTTTTAACTTTAGAACCTTCAATGACGATCTTGGTACCTAAATCTGTCTTATTTGTTTTGGTTTTTAATTCTACTTGTGCAATAGCAGCAATGGAAGCTAGTGCTTCACCTCGAAAGCCCATAGTAGTTAAGGTAAAAAGATCATCTGTTTTTCTGATTTTGGAAGTTGCATGTCTTTCGAAACACATCCTAGCATCAGTTTCAGACATTCCTTTTCCATTATCAATAATTTGGAGCAGAGTCTTACCAGCATCTTTCAAAATAACTTGGATGTGATCCGCACCAGCATCAATTGCATTTTCTAGCAATTCTTTTACAGCAGAAGCTGGCCGCTGGATGACTTCTCCGGCAGCTATTTGATTTGCAATCGAATCTGGTAAAAGCTGAATAATGTCAGCCATTAAATAAAGTGATTTTGAAAGCCTGAGTTGTTCTTAAAGAATAGATGTCACTAATAAAATTAATCGCTATTTTAAATAATTCAGAATCTCAGGCAGGTTAACATAAAGAATTATATACGCCAACAAAAATAGTATAATTATAGTACTGAATAGAATCATATTTGATTTATATACAGCTTTTTTCCTCACACTTGGATTGTTAACAAAGCTTTTCTTCCTTAGGTTGATCGACATTCTACTTTTAATTTCTTCGATATCGCTGTTTTCCTTAGTCAAAGATTCTAAATACCTAAGTCTGGCCTTTTTTTCTTCTTTTGCAGGGTCCCAATACCTTGGGATATAGTTATACTGGTTTGGATTGGGAGTTTTGAATATTTTAAATAAGCCCATATGGAAGAATTTTAATGAAATTAATCATTTTTAAGCATAGATTCAATTTATAAGCCTTTTGGCTGATGCTATAAAAATTAAGCCTATCAATAATATTTATAAACAATTTATCAACATAGACGTAATTTATAATTGCAAGGCTTTCTAAATAAGACTACCTTTGATTTTTTGATGGACACTTTATAATCATTAGCAGAAATGAGCGACGCAATTAAGCACGAATGTGGTATCGTGTTGATACGCTTACTTAAACCTCTTTCATATTATAACGATAAATACGGGACTCCTTTTTATGGTATCGATAAGCTGCGTTTGCTCATGCAAAAGCAGCGAAATAGAGGTCAGGATGGAGCAGGTATGGCAGTTATAAAGCTTGACCCCGAAAGAGGTAAAAAATACATTAGTAGAAAAAGGAATGTAACTCCACAAAATTACCTTGAAGAGCTATTCAAAACCGTATATAAAAAGTTTTCTAAACTATCTGCAAAGAAATTAAGAGATGCTGAGTACCTAAAAGCAAACTATCCTTACATGGGAGAATTGCTTATGGGCCATCTTCGGTACGGTACTCATGGAGACAACAGTACTGAAACTTGTCATCCATTCTTAAGACAAAACAATTGGATCAGTAGAAACTTATGCCTTGCAGGTAATTTCAACTTAACAAATGTTGATGAATTATTTGGGGAGTTGATTGAATTGGGTCAGTACCCTAAAGAAAAATCAGATACCGTAACTGTTTTAGAAAAAATTGGTCATTTTTTGGATGATGAGGTTCAGCGATTGCACAGTTGGTACAAACCAGATGGCTATGATGCCGATGAACTAAATGCTTTAATCTTTGAAAGCCTTGATATACAAAGGTTATTAAAACGTGCTTGTAGGAAATTTGATGGGGGCTATGTGATGGGCGGCATGATTGGTCATGGAGATGCTTTCATGTTAAGAGATGCCAATGGCATCCGACCTGCTTTTTATTACACTGATGATGAGATCGTAGTGGCAGCTTCAGAAAGACCAGCAATACAAACAGCTTTTGATGTGCACCATTCATTAGTGAAAGAACTTCCTCCTGGAAAAGCATTGATTATAAAAAAATCTGGAAAAATTTCCATTAAGAGAATTCATAAGAAAGTTAAAAAGAATGCCTGTTCTTTCGAAAGAATATATTTCTCTAGAGGAACAGACAGAGATATTTATTTAGAAAGAAAAAAACTAGGAGAACAACTTGCTAGAAAGGTTTTAAAAAGAGTAAATTATAATTTTAAAAACACTGTTTTTTCTTTTATTCCGAATACAGCAGAATCATCTTTTTACGGGCTTATCAAAGGCTTGGAAAAAGTACATAATGAAAAAAAACTAAAGAAAATTTTAGCCCTAGGGGAAGAGGTAAAACCTAATAAATTGGCTGCAATTTTAAATGAATCTGTCCGAGTAGAAAAAATTGCTGTTAAAGATGCTAAATTAAGAACATTCATTACACAAGATAGCGCAAGAAGCGATTTAGTCTCACATGTATATGATGTGACTTATGGCATAGTCAACAACAATAAAGACACATTGGTCTTAATTGATGATTCTATTGTGAGGGGAACAACCTTAAAAAATAGCATCATAAAAATTGTATCCCGCCTTAGACCTAAAAAAATTATTGTCGTTTCTTCAGCTCCTCAAATCAGGTACCCAGATTGTTATGGCATCGATATGTCTAAAATGAAGGATTTTATTGCATTCAAAGCTTTGGTTGCTTTGTTGAAAGAAAATGGAATGGAAGACCTCCTTGAAAAAACATACAAAAAGTGCAGAAAACAACTGAACCTTCCTGCTAAAGAGATGAAAAATTATGTAAAGGATTTATACAGCAAATTCGAATACGAAGAGATTTCATTGAAAATTGCAGAGTTAATTAAGCCTAAAAACATCAAACCAGAAATCGAAGTAATTTACCAAACAGTAGAAGACCTTCATAGAGCCTGTCCTGATCATACTGGAGATTGGTATTTTTCTGGGGATTATCCAACACCGGGTGGTAACAAAGTAGTCAATAAGTCTTTTATGCTCTTTATGGAAGATTCTGATGAAAGAGCCTATTGATTGCTTTCAAATGTGGTTTTATATTTTTTATAGACATCGTCAATAGCAGCTGATAAACGCTCATCTAATTCGGTGACTTTGTTTCCAGCATCATGAGTTTGAAGATGAATTACGACGGTATTATAGACGTTGCTCCACCATGGGTGATGATCCATTTTCTCTGCTTCCATTGCAACTGCTGTCATAAATGAAAAAGCTTCTATAAAACTTTTAAACTTGAATGTTTTCTGGAGTTTATTGTCCTGGTTAATCCACATAATAATAGAGTTTTTCCAAATTTAACAATACGCTGCTTTTAAAACTGCCCATAAGAAGTAAAAAGGCAAAGTGTTTGTATTAGTACATTTTCATTCCTGATATAAAATTAAATTAAATTAAATGAAATCATTGACGATTATTAAGACATTATTTATAGCTTTTGCCTTTACTTCTTTTTTTGCTTGCAGCAATGACGATGATGCAGGAGGAGCAGCTGCAGATTATAATTCAATTAGTGCAGGAACTATAAACTTAGATTTAGATGGTAATGCTTGGAGTTCTATTAATGTTACCGGTTTAAGTTCTGTTACAATCTCAACAATTACAGCCACTGGAACTACTGATTTATTGTTTATGGTTTTAGAAGATACTCAAGTTGGAGAATACGTTACCACAGAAACTTCTGGTTCATCCTTAACTTATAGGACCTTAACAGGTTCTGAAAACTTAACCACAGATGACAGAGCAGGAGCAACAGGTCGAATTAACATTGCAGAAAGAGATGAAGATAACAAAACCATTAGTGGAACATTTATGGGTACACTGATTGACGAAGATGGCAATTCTAAGACCATCACAAATGGTTTGTTCAATAAAATTTCTTATGGAAATTAATAAACTAAAAATGGACTAGTTTTATAGACTAGTCCATTTTTATCACAATTCCCAATCGTGTTTGTTTATTCCTTTTACAACTGCAGTCAGTAATTTAATACTCGCTTCTACATCTTTTTTATGACACATTTCTATGGTTTGATGTAGATTTCTTAATGGAATTGAAATTGCACCAGCGATTGATCCATGCTTTCCAAACCTTTGCAAACCTGCAGTATCTGTCCCACCCGCTGTAAGTACTTCAGGTTGCCACTTTATTTTTCCTTTTGTAGCAGTTTTTTTCATGAAGTCGACCATTCTATAATCACAGATTGTAGAACCGTCCATTATTTTAATAGCGGTTCCTTGTCCAAGTCTAGTAATCATTTCATGTGGTTGAGCACCTGGTACATCAAATGCTACAGTAACGTCTAAACCTATACCAAAATCAGGGTCTACAACACCAGCAGAATTGATTGCTCCTCTTAGCCCAACTTCTTCTTGCACTGTAAATGCAGCATAAAAATCATAAGGGATCTTGGCGTTTTTTAATGCTCTTAAAGTTTCAATTAAAATGTAGACTGAAATTCTATTGTCCAATGATTTACTGTTTAGGCAATCACCCATTTCTATTAAAGCTCTTTCTCTAGTTATAGGATCTCCTACAGAGACAATTTTTTCAACGGCTGATTTCTTTAATCCTGTATCAATAAAGTATTCGGTAATTGGAACTAATCGTTTTCTTTCTTCAGCTTTCATGACATGAATAGGCTTTGTGCCCATCACTCCAATGATGTCTTTTTTTCCGTGGATTATCACCCTTTGAGAAGTCAAAGTTTTTGGGTCAAAACCTCCTAAAGTATGGAAGCGTATGAAGCCTTCTTCATCAATATGAGTGACTATAAAGGAAATTTCATCCATATGCGCCGCAACCATAACTTTTTTATCTTCTTTACCTTTTTTGATGGCAATAAGATTACCCATTGCATCTGTCATAATTTCATCACATAAACTGCTGACTTCTTCTTGAACAAGATCTCTGATTCTTTTTTCAAAACCTGGGGCACCTGGAGTTTCACAGATTCTTTTTAGTAAAGGGATATTTATCATTAGGTATTTATGTTTTAATCACATAAAGGTAATATTAAAATTATGTAATAAAACATGTCAAATATTTCCTTTAATATTACGTTTATGAATTTGATTAGCTAAGATGTCATTGATAAAAAAATTGGCGGGCGAAACATTGATTTATGGTTTAGGAAGTGTGCTTCCTAAAGTCCTCAATTTTGTGATATTAGCGCCATATCTAACTTATAAGTTTAATGACGATGAAGGCCTATATGGAGTTCATGGTATTATATATAGCTTTATCGGACTGCTGATGGTTCTTTTTACCTTGCGTTTAGAAACAGCATTTTTTAGATTCGGCAATAAAGAAGGTGCATTGGATAAAACCTATTCTACCGGTTTTACTGTCTTGCTTATTGCAGCATCAAGCTGTACCCTACTGCTCTTCGTTTTTGCTACACCAATAGCAAGTATTTGGACTAAAGCATCTGATGCCAATTACGTCAAAATTGTAGCTTTTATTTTAGGATTAGATATTTTAGCAGCTTTACCTTTTGCAAGGTTAAGGCTTGAAGCACGAGCTTTAAGATTCTCTTTTGTTAAGCTAATGAATGTGATCATAACGATAATTGCTTTATTGGTTTTTATGGAATTATTGCCGAAGCTTAGTGAGTGGGGTTATGCTTACTTGGGAGATATGTATAATAGAGCAGATAGATTATCTTATGTTTTTATAGCAAACCTTATTGGAAGTTTTTCAGTCTTGCTTTTATTGATACCAGAACTAAAAAAGTACAATTGGTCCTTCGATCGTAGATTGCTTAATCAAATGTTGAGCTATGCTTGGCCATTAATAATAGTGGGAATTGCAGGTGTAATAAATGTATCCTTAGACCGATGGATTTTAAACAGTTTGCTCCCAGGAACTGTAGAAGAAAATGAAATTCAAACAGGCATCTATAATGCATGCACGAAGATAGCCATCTTTATGTCTTTATTTACAATGGCTTTTAACTATGCTGCAGAACCATTCTTTTTTAAGCAAGCTGGCAAAAAAAAATCACCTCAATTATATGCAGATACTGCTAGAGCATTTACCTTGATGGGGTCTATTATATTTTTAGTGGTCCTTTATTACCTCGACATCTTCCAGTATTTAATTGGAAGTAATTTTAGAAAAGGTCTATACATTGTTCCAGTCTTATTAATGGCTTATTTGTTTTTGGGATTACATTATAATTTTTCCGTTTGGTATAAGATTAATGATAAAACAAAAATTGGAGCTATAATCGCTTTGATTGGTTCAGGGATAAGCTTAGCAGTAAACATTACCTTGATCCCCAAAATCGGACCTATGGCAGCGGCATGGGCTGCATTTTTTACTTTTTTGAGCATGGCAATATTAAATGTGTTTATAGGTAAGAAATATTACCCTATTCCTTATGATTTAAAACGCATGGTTTTTATTATTCTCCTAGCTTATGGGTTCTATGAATTAGCCGCTTATTTAGATGAGGTGTTAAAATTAGGATTAACTGCTAGGTTAGTAGTGCATACAGGATTACTAACAGTCTTTATTGGGATCGTCTATTTTTTAGAAAAAGACTTTTACAAACGGATTCTTTCCGATTAAAAGCCTAATAGAAGTAGGTTTTTAAATAGAATGAAATGCTCGACCAATTTTTGATCATTAGAAAGAAAAAAGCAAGTGCTATAAAAACGAATATTATTCTATAGTTTCTCCAATGCCAGCTTATCTTTTCTCGTCGGTTCCGATATTTCTTTTTGTTTTTATAAGACATTGATCATTGATCTATTTTTCTTTTGCAAACATAGTTTAATTTAAGCATATTCAGAATTAATGAAAGGATTAAGCAATACAATGGCTAATTTGACATTAAGGGTCAGATTGTTTTAATATATTTAATTACTTTTTAAATAATAGATTGAAGGACCATCGACCAGCTCTTCTTCCGAAGCGTCAACACTTGACAATCGAAAGTGAAAAAAGATCGACAATTAAAAGATGTTATGAATGTAAGCTATCTTGAATCTCCTATTGGCCTTTTAGAAATAAAGGGAAATTCCAAAGGAATAAATGCTGTCAAAAAAGTTGAAAAAAAGACTTGGCAAGAAGAAAGTGAACTACCTATTTTGCTTGAATGTAAAAAGCAATTAAAAGAATATTTTGCCAGAGCAAGAACAAGTTTTGACTTAGCCTTAAATTTTGAAAACAAACCTGAATTCCAAGTTAGTGTTTGGGAAGAGTTGTTAAAAATTCCCTATGGAAAAACAATTGCTTATTCTACAATAGCAAACAAATTAGAAAATCCAGATGCGGTCAGGGCAGTCGGTGCTGCTAATAAATCAAATCCTATTGCTATTATAGTCCCTTGTCATCGGGTGATTGGTAAGAATGGCCATTTGACAGGTTACTTTTATGGCCTGAGCATTAAACGACAGTTGCTAGCTTTAGAAAATCCAATGAGCTTTTCAGAACAAGGATCTTTGTTTTAATTATTTTACGATTTCAAATTCTTTATCAACTTCTATAAATTTTCCATCTTCCTGAACCGAAGCAGAAAAAGTTAAAATTCCACGACGTTTTACTTTTTTAATTAGCCTTCTTTGTTCGGTGTTTAAATGCCCCTTACTTGTTGCATCAATAAACTTTTTCTTTCTTTCGTAAGCTATGGTAAGTTGTGTGATGTCAATTGGGTTTCCAAAACCATCTCTAACTATTATGGCTTCTTCGATATTAGCCTTGAGAGTTTTTTTGCTTACTTTTTTACTTTTTATGTTTCCCCAATTTATGGAATACTTTCCAGAATCAGAATCCGACGACAAAGAAAATTTAATAGGCAAATTAAGTTTGACTTTCACCTTTTTGCCTTTTTCGATACCTGGTTCCCAGCGACCCATTTTATGTACGACAGCTAATGCTGCATCTCCACAACCGCCTCCAATGTCTTTAAGAACATATGGATCGATAATGTATCCTAATTCATCTATGACAAAACTGATTAATACAGTTCCTATGATGCTTTCTCTTTTAGCTTCCTCAGGGTAAATTAAATTACTTGAAATAAAATGTACCAAGTTGTCATTTGAACATCTCCTTTTACTGGTCTTGTTGTTTCCAAAATCATTGCATCCAGCGAAATATGGCATTTCATCAACATGGACCAAAGCCTCATTTTGACTGAAGAGAGTGAAAGAAAAAAAAGTAGAAAATATTAAAAATAAGTATTTCATAAAATTAGAATTGAGACAGGTTGTTTAAAGTGATTTTCAATTCTTCAATAGTATTACTTGTAGGTTTAGCAGCAAATTGACCATCTCTATTTATTAGAAAATATTGAGGAATTGCTTTAACATTATAAGCTTTTGCTAGTTCAGAATGAATCCCTTCTATAGCTAAAGCATGGATTCCTTCGAAATTATAAGTTCGAATGGTTTGTTCCCAAGTATTAACATCCTTATCAAAAGAGATGTGCACAAATTCAATGTTGCTGTTTTTTAAAGTTTCTTCAAGCTTTTTTAGTTGCACCATTTTTCTAACACAAGGACTGCACCAACTTGCCCAGAAGTTTAAATAAATTGTTTTGCCTTTTAAAGAATTTAGAGAGATGGTTTTTTGGTCCTTATTAGTGATGACAAAATTAGAGGCCATTGTACCAATGGCATTTTGCATGCTTTTTTCGAAAGCTAAAGTAACTTTCTCTTCAAATAAACTTTCTGAAGTTTGCAAAAATTCTTGATAGATTGGAATAGTCTCATCGAGGTATTTTTTAGCAAAACCTTTGCTTATCATCTCACTTTTAATAAAGTTTTTAGCTATTCCTAACAATCGCTCTTCTGCAAGTTTGTACTGACCATTGTAAGGGTTTATTTCTTTATTGTGCTGCTCTAGATAAAGCTTATCTGTCATAGCAAGTAAAAATTTTCTATAAGAATAATTTCCTATCTGGTCTGACTTGGCGTCAAATGTGTTGAGGAAGTTGAAATAATCTTGTTCGATATTTTTGATTTTTTTATAAATGTGCCCATGAGCAAGTACATGGTAAGCCCAGTCATAAATGATTTCGGTTTCAATGAAAGAAATAAAATTACTGGATAAGGCATTAGCATTTAATTGTTGATATTCTATGAGGTGCTTTAAAGCACTTTCTTTTCTACTTTCAAGTGCTTTTAAGAAATCTCTAGTTTCTAGATTTCTCATTTTTGAATCCATTTCGGGACTAATGTCATACCAATGGATGCCTTGTTGGTATTGTACCATTTTAAATGGATTAGATTCTGCAGGAAATCTTTTATAATAATCAACTAAATACCTGTTATTTGATCCTGATTTATCAGAAAAAACAAAGGCTTTTTGAAAGTTTAGTCCATCGGTATGTATGTGTAAGGTGTCACCAGGCTCTAAATAAATATAACCTTTACTTTGACCATGTTTTATGCTAACCAATTGTGGAAATTCTAAATCTATGGCAAAAGCGAAACTACCATCTTCTAAGATGTTCGAAAAGTATTCATCAAGTTCGCCATCTAGGTATTTGTGATTGACATTTAGTTCGATGATTTTTGATGCTCCATATTGAGTAATGTTCCCTCTTATCAGAGTATTTGCTTGAGCGCAAAGGATAAATGGGACAAATAAAAAGAAGCAGAGAATATGATTTTTTAAAGACTGCATGCTAAACGAAGATAAAGAGCTATTTAATCGGTTACGAAAATAATTAATTGTTGGAGGATATAAAAAAACGAAACAATGCTTTTAATTATTTTTAAAAGGAGCAACAAGTTTGAATTCTGGTATTTTAACCTCAAATTCAGTCAGGTTTTCTGTATTTATAAAGGTATAGTACCCATACATTTTGCCTAAAGCTGTATTTAATGGAGCCCAAGAAACGTATTGATGTTTTTCTCCGGGCTTCAATACTGGTTGTTTACCTATAACGCCGTCTCCTTTTACTTCTCTGATCTCTCCATGACCGCTTTGGATAAACCAATGCCTTTTTAAAAGTTTGACCTCCGTCCTGCTTTTGTTCTCTATGGTAATTTGGTACGAATGAATGTACCGCATAGAAGAAGGATCCGAATGCTTATTTTGGTAAGTCATTTTTACATTGATACTTATTCCATTGGTAACTAAAGTAGGCATAAAGATTACTTAATTATAAAGTTTTCAATCATTTCTTCTCCTTCTTCAAGGGCAACTTCCAATAAATCATTAACTAATATTTTGTCAAATTCATGTTCGTAAGTCATTTCCATTTTTGCCCTATCAAGTCTTTTCTTTAAGCTTCGAGAAGTTTCTGTTTTTCTATTAGTCAATCTGTCTTCTAGTGCTTTAATAGAAGGAGGTCTAATGAAGATAGCCAGTGAATGATTTGGGTACTTCTTTTTAATATTGCCTGCGCCCTTCACTTCTATGTCGAAGATGACATGTTTTTTTGCTTCCCAGGCTTTCTGCACTTCTGAACTCAGGGTGCCATAAAATTTGCCCGGATAGACTTCTTCCCATTCTAGGAATTCTCCTTTTTTGATTTTCTTTTTAAAGTCTGAGGTCGATAAAAAATAATAGTCTACCCCATCTTTTTCACCTTTTCTCTTTTCTCTGTTTGTAGCAGAAACAGAAAAGTCAAGAAAGTCATATTTGTTTAAGAGATGTTGTACGATGGTTGTTTTTCCTGCACCAGAAGGAGCTGTTATAACAATCACTTTTCCTTCAAAGGAATCATTCTTTTCTAAAAATGTCACTTATACTGAGTTTGCAACTTGTTCTTTAATTTTTTCAAGCTCATCTTTCATATTAACCACATATCTTTGAATTTCAGATGAGTAAGCTTTCGATCCTAGGGTGTTGATTTCTCTACCGATCTCTTGGCCGATGAAGTTGAGTTTTCTCCCTTTGAGTCTATTAGAATCATTTAGCTGCTCTAAGAAATATTTGCAATGTTGACTAAGCCTTACTTTTTCTTCATTGATGTCAATTTTCTCCATGTAGAACAATACCTCTTGTTCAAACCTATTTTGATCTACATTTTCTTTCCCTAAAAACTCGTCAAGATGAGTTTTCATTTTTGTTCGTATTTTTTCTACCCTTTCTCCTTCATAAACTTTTAAGGAGTCTAGGTTTTTTAGAATATTTGATATTCTTTGATTAAGGTCATTTTCTAAGGCTTCTCCTTCTTGTCTTCTAAACTCGTTAAACTTTTTAATGGCCTCATTAAAGGTGGCTAATATTTGAGACCATTCATTTTCATCGACACTTTCTTGAACAGGGTAAACTACATGTGGCATTTTTAGTATGTGGCCCATTAAGTTTTCGTTAGACATGCTTAAATCAGCAGCTAAACTTTTCAATTCCTTTTGATATTTTTTAAATAAAGGGACGTTTAGGCTAAATTCTTCATCACCATAAGGTGATTTGATGTCTAAATTGATATCGATTTTACCCCGTTCAATTTGCTGCGATGCTACCTTGATGAGTTCTTGTTCTTTTTCTTTATAGTTATGTGGAAGTTTTATGCGGATATCAGTAAACTTACTGTTGAGAGATCTAACCTCAACGTTTACAGTTTTAACACCGATTGTTGAACTCGCTCTTCCATACCCTGTCATTGATAATAGCATCTTCTCTTTTTTACAAATATAGACAAAAAGGGCTTGAGAAAACTCACACAATTTCTTTCTGATCAATTAAATAGAATTATCAATAAATAGATATAAAAAAAAGATATAATTCATTGACCTTTAAGAGAAAAAAAAAGATAAGCTTGTAGTAGAAGCTTTATTTTTACAAAAAAAAAGACGAGATTTGCGGTTCTTAAAAAATAGCAATTATCACAGCCAAAAAATATTGTAATCACAATGAGAAAAGCAGATTTAGTAGCAACAATATCAGAAAAGACAGGAATAGCAAAAGTAGATGTATTGGTTTCTCTTGAGACCTTTTTTAAAGAGGTAAAGTCTTCGTTGTCAAGTGGAGAAAACGTTTACATCAGAGGTTTTGGGAGTTTTATTGTAAAGAAAAGGGCTAAGAAAATAGGTAGAAACATAAAAAAGAATATAGCGATAGAAATTCCAGAACATTTTATTCCGGCATTTAAACCAGCAAAGATTTTCGTTGAAGAAGTGAAAACCAGTGTTAGAGTTTTGCCTGAAGATCATAGTGACAAAGTTTAACTAATATGTCGAAATCTCAAATAGCAGTATTATTTGCATGTATATTGCTCTTTTTGGGTCTATATTTTGGAGGAAGCCTGAAACCTAAAGAAATAAAAAGTGCTGAAAAAGTCAGAAAACTAGAAGTAGAAAGTACTGATATCAATTCAATGCTTTTAGAAGCTAAACCAAGCTTGAATCCGCAGGAAGTAGCAGAAATCATGTCTTTAGAAACAAGATTGGAGCAAACAAATGCAGATTCCACAAAAGCTAGTGTGTATAAAGATCTAGCTTCATCTTGGTACAGATTCAACAAATCAGCATTATCTGCGTATTATGCTGAAAAAGTAGCCGAGATTGAGCAGAGTGAAGAAGCTTGGTCTATCACAGGAACTAGTTATGTTATAGCACTAAAAAAGGCTAAAACTGAAAAAATAAAGAAGTTTAGCAGTAAAAGAGCGATAAAAGCTTTTGAAAATGCTATATCTCTAAATCCAGATAATATGCAGCATCAAACAAATTTAGCCGTTTGTTATGCTGAATTTCCACCAGCTGATAATCCAATGAAAGGAATATTAATGCTGTTGGATTTGAACAAAAGAAACCCTGAAAACGTTGGGGTTAACATGGCACTTGCTCGATTTGGGATGCAAACCAACCAGTTCGATAAAGTGCAGCTAAGATTGGAGAATGTTCTCAATATTGAACCTAATAACCTTAGAGCTAATTGTTTAATGGCTGAAGTGTTAGAAAAAAAAGGTAATTTAGAGGGATCAAAAAGGTTTAGCCAAAAGTGCGAAAGCCTTAGAAAATCAGAATTTTAAAGGAAATCTATTATAATAATTGACAAAAGATATTTGTTATGCCTTGCGGTAAAAAAAGAAAACGTCACAAAATCTCAACTCACAAGAGAAAAAAGAGACTAAGAAAGAACAGACACAAAAAGAAGAATAGATAATAGTAGAATGGTTTCTTATAGGAGAAACCATTCTGGTTTTATTCTTTTAGGACTTCTATTTTAGATTGTCCCGCTTTTCTATTGAACCATTATTATCCGAACAGATCAATAGCTTAAACCTGTACGTCTTATCTAAATTATGACTATAAGTTTATAATCAAGGCATTCACAAATCTCCTTTCTAAAGAGGTGTTGTGGAAAAAGAACTCGTAATAAATTCAACTCCAACTAATGTAGAGATAGCTCTGCTTGAGGATAAAAAATTAGTTGAATTACATTATCAAAAAACTAACACCAATTTTTCTGTTGGTGACATCTTTCTTGGAAGGGTCAAAAAATTAATGCCTGGTTTGAACGCAGCTTTTGTGGACATCGGCCATAAAAAAGATGCTTTTCTTCATTATACCGACCTCGGACCTAAATTAAAATCCCTTCTCAAATACACCGATGACGTTGTAACTGATAAAGCCAATACCAGTTCTCTAAACGGCTTTGAATTTGAACCAGAAATTATAAAAACTGGAAAAATTGATCAAGTACTTGAAAAAAGACAACTAATCCTCGTTCAAATTTTAAAAGAACCTATTTCTACTAAAGGTCCTAGACTAAGTTGTGAAATCACCATTCCTGGACGTTATTTGGTTTTATCACCTTTTTCCAACATCGTTGCCGTATCAAAAAAGTTAGGAAGTACAGAAGAAAGAAAACGTCTAAAGAATTTAGTCGAAAGCATAAAACCAAAGAATTTTGGATTAATAGTGAGAACAGCAGCAGAAGGAAAAAAAGTAGCCGACCTTCATGAAGAATTAAATTTGATGATGGCCAAATGGGATGCTATGTATTCTCAACTCCTCAAAGCTACGCCTCCTTTAAAACTATTGTCTGAATTGGATAAAACCTCTAGTCTTTTAAGAGATCTTCTTAATGAATCTTTTAACAGGATTACAGTAAACGATAAAGAAATGCATGGTGGTATCAAAACTTACCTCCACTCTATTGCTCCTGAAAAAGAAAAGATAGTACAGCATTTTAAATCCAAGAAACCAATCTTCGAAGCAACTGGTGTAAACCGCCAGATAAAATCTTCTTTCGGAAAAACAGCCACTATGGCTTCTGGTGCTTACTTGGTCATTGAATCAACTGAAGCTATGCACGTCATTGACGTAAACAGTGGACATAAGATGAGTAGTAATAATACAGCGGATGCTGTGCTTGCCGTCAATATGGAATCGGCTTCAGAAATTGCACGACAATTAAGATTACGAGACATTGGAGGTATAATAATCATCGATTTTATTGACATGAGAGTTGCTGAACATCGCAAGGCTCTTGTTTCTGCCATGAGAGGCTATATGAAAAAAGATCGGGCTCAACACACCATTCTGCCATTAAGTAAGTTTGGTCTGATGCAGATCACAAGACAAAGAGTAAGGCCAGAAGTAAAAATTAATACTGCAGAAATCTGCCCTTCATGCGAAGGTTCTGGAAAAGTGAATCCTACCATTGTAATATCTGATGACATAGAAAGAGACTTAAACTTCATCTTACAATCTAGACCACAGTCAAAACTGTACATTAAAACACATCCATACATCAGTGCCTATTTAAAGAAAGGTTTCTTTAATAGCATCCAAGTAAAATGGTTTAAAAAGTACTACAAGTGGATTAAAGTAGTAGCGGATCCAGAATTTCCTCTGACTTCTTATAAGTTTTTTGATTCAAATAATGACGAGATTAGGTTAAACTAATTCTTCAATATCAATACATTCAATTCCATCATTTGCCTGAAATCCAGCAAATTTTTTGCTTTTTTTCATTGCGTCCTGAAGTTTAAACTCACTTTGTTCTGTCGAATAACACAGTCCTTTTTTCATTAAATATTGGGCTAAATATTCTTGTTCCGTTTGACCAGGAGTAGGGATTAAGATGGCTTTTACACCTAACTGATAATAGTCCATGATGGAACTATAGCCTGATCTTGAGATGATCAGCTGAGAAGAGCAGATGATTTTATTAAGTTCCTCGGTTTTTAGTAAATCTTCTACAAGTACAACTGTTTTTGCTAAGCTCTGACTTCTTTTTTTGTTTGTTCCCCTAACAATTATCGCTTTTCCTCGAAAGTCGTTCAATTGATTAAGAATTGTTTCTTCGAAGTATGTTCTTTGAGGTTCTGGTCCTGAAAGCACCACACATAGATCATATATGGAAGTTGAATCTAAGCTTTGCATTCTTGATAGAGGACCGATAAAAACTTTGTTCTTTACCTGTTTATTTTGCGCCAAGTCGCCTGCAAGTGAATTTACACCTTCAAAATCAGGGATCCATACTTGATCAAATTTTTTTAAAAATCTATTCAAGATGCTGCTCATAAAACTTCCTTGCCATTTTGGTTTGCTTTGGATGTTTAACTGATGACTAATGATAAAAGAAGGAACTTCACTGTTGTGGCAACCATATCGATTATCACTGATGATCATATTGGCATTATGCTTTCTTAGGATTTTATCCGTAACCTTTTTTTCTTGGCTAATGGCCGAAACAATCTTTGGAATCTGTAGGGCTATGTTGACCCTTATACTGTTGTAAGCATACTTAATATCGTAAGAGGGTAATTCTTCAAAAATCGCATTTGGAAATTCTTTTTGTAGCAATACAAAGGAGAGTCCATCTCCACAAATAATTACTTTGTGCTGCTTTGCTATTAGGTTCTTTATGAGAGGAATGGATCGACTTGCGTGGCCTAAACCCCAATCTAGTACAGCAAATAAAATGACTTTAGACACAAGTATTGTATTTAATCATTTATTAAACTCAGTCATGGCACGGTTTGCACCAATGGTTCCAAATGCTAGTACAGCATCACAAGCTTGTTTAACAATTTCAGGCAATTTATCATTTTCTTCATCTGACCATTCTCCTAACACGAAATCTGCTTGCCTTCCTTTTGCGTAATCACTACCTATTCCTATTCGCAGCCTAGCATAAGCACCCGTACCAAGTACCTGATTGATGTCTTTCAGTCCATTGTGACCTCCATCATTTCCTTTTGTGCGGAGTCTGATTTTGCCGAATGGCAGGTTTAAATCATCAACTACAACTAATAGATTAGATGGTTGAATCTTTTTCTTTTGCCCCCAATACCTTACTGCTTTACCACTTAAGTTCATGAAAGTCGAAGGTTTGAGGAGCACGAAAGTTCTCCCTTTGTATTTTATTTCTGCCAAATCGCCATTAGTATCATTTTTGAAACTTACTTCTTTACTAGCAGCAAGTTTGTCCACCACATCAAAACCAACATTATGTCTGGTACCATCGTATTCAGCTCCCATATTACCGAGACCGACAATTAAATATTTCATTACATCTAATTCTTCCTCTTCTTTATGAAAGAGGTTTTTAAAAAAATTATTTAAAGCTTTTATCAAAATTGCTTAATTTGATTTATCCTTCCAAAACTCCGTTAAACATATAACCAATTGCCCAAATAACCATAGTTTCTATAAATTTTCACCTTATTTTAGCAGATGATTATTTTAAAAGAAGAATATGCACCTTTTTACGAATCTTACATAGAATTGGTGCCAAATGATTTAAGTATTAGAGAGGCCTTTATTAAAACTTTTGAACGGATAAAATTGTTTTTGCAAGGATTAAGTGATGAAAGACTGACTTATGCATATGAATCGGGAAAATGGACTTTGGCAGAAGTCTTACAGCATTGTTTAGATGTTGAACGTATTTTAGCAACTCGAGCATTAAAAATAGCAAGAGGCGAAAAATCAGCATTGCCACCTTTTAATGAAGATGAATATGCTGCTCTTGCAAAAGTTGGAAATAAACCCGTCGCTAAATTTATTGAAGAATGGGAACTATTAAGAAGGTCAAATGTCTTATTGTTCGAATCTTTTGATGAAACCTCCTTGTTAAGAAAAACCATTGTCTGGAAGCATGAAGCATCTGCAAGAGCGATGGCCGCTATAATAATCGGTCATGGTTTGCATCATATAAACATAATTGAAGAAAGATATTTGTAATGGTATACATCAACGATGGTTTAAATTTTTTGTCGAAATTGACATTCAAAAGAGTATTCAATCTGGGCAAAATATTAAGCTCTTATTATTATACCAAACTGAAAGGGAAACCTGTACAATGGGGGCTACCGATGACAGTATCTATAGAGCCTACTACTGCATGTAATTTAAGATGCCCGGAATGCCCATCAGGATTGAGGGCTTTCTCTAGGCCAACAGGAAATTTAAAAATTGATTTTTTTAAAAATACCATCGATGAAATCTATAAAGAATTAATATATCTAATTTTTTATTTTCAAGGAGAACCCTACATTAATCCGGAATTTCTAAATATGGTAAAGTATGCTTCAGATAAAGGAATTTATACCATAACATCGACTAATGGCCATTTTTTAAACAAAACGAATGCGATCAAGACCATAGAGTCAGGCTTGGATAGAATGATCATCTCCGTAGATGGCACAACCCAAGAAACGTATGAAAGCTATCGAAAAGGAGGGAAGCTAGATGTTGTTTTGCAAGGAGCAAGAAATATGGTGAAGTGGAAGAAAGAAATGAATTCAAAGAAACCGCATTTGATTTTTCAGTTCTTAGTAGTGAAGCCGAATGAACATCAAATAGATGAGATCTATAAATTAGCAGAAGAAATTGGGATAGACGAAGTAAAGCTCAAAACTGCACAAGTGTATGATTATGAAGACGGTAATGAATTGATACCTACAATTAGTAAATATTCACGATATAGAAAAAAAGCTAATGGAAAATTTGAAGTCAAGCACCATTTAGATAATCACTGCTGGAAGTTGTGGCATGCCTGTGTAATTACTTGGGATGGAGCAGTAGTGCCTTGTTGTTTTGACAAAGATGCAACTCATAAATTAGGAGATTTGAAACAAAAAACTTTTGTTGAACTCTGGCAAGGGGAAGACTATCAGGCGTTTAGAGCCTTATTGCTACAAGGTAGAGATAAGATTGATATCTGCACCAACTGTACGGAAGGATGCAAAGTTTGGGCTTAGATTTAGAAAAAAAACCGGCAAATGTATATAAAATAATCATGTATTTTTTTTGTTAGGCAAATTATTTTCTATTCTTCTTTCAATATATTTTGAATTGAATTGAAAAAACATGAAATTTGTTAACTGACTGCGAAGGAGGCGTCTTAAATCCCACATTTTTTGAATTACTTATATTAAAAGCTACACACCCAAGCTGGGTGAGTACTTTTTTGTATCTATATATATCCTATATAAAATAGGTGGCTTCTTCCCAGCAATATTGAAAAATAATACAGCATATATCTGCGTGTATAAACAAGGTGACACTTAATTGGAAGGATAGCCTTAAATATGAAACGATGATTTATAAGACAATCGCATCAGGTGAACTGGAATTTGGCAGCTCCAAGTCTTACGAAAAGGTTGTAAAAATGTATCAACACAGAATTGAGAATTATTATAAAACAGATTTGTTTCTCAATTTTGAAGAGTTGTTTAATGAAGAAAACTATACCCTTCATATCCCAAGAACAATTACTGAAAGCTCAAATAAGAATTGGAAAAATACCATTAGTCTGCTAGAATACCTTGCTCAGTTTTCATTAGCTGGACAAGTCACACTTTTCATGGTTGAAAATGGTACTATAATAAATGAAAAAATTATTGAGCCAGTTTGCGATAAGGTAGCTGTGCAAGCATTTCTAAAAGGTAGAAATTTAGGGAAGGAAAAAGGCAAAGAAAAAGAAGCTTTAACTGCTTTCGATAAAGCCATTGCAAAATACGAAAGACATGCTTATGCTTATGAAAAGAGAGGCTACATCAAATTAAAGCTTAAAGACTATGAAGGGGCGATGACTGACTTTTCTAAGAGCATCAACATTAACCCAAATATTCCAGAACCATTTGTAGGTAAAGGAAAGCTTCAGATGGTTTTGAAAGATTATAAAATGGCGACCTTTGATTTTGCTAGTGCTTCTAGAAATTCAATCCCATTGCAACCTATCTATTGGCAAGCAAAAAGAATGAAAGCAGAATGCCATTTAAAGTTGAAAGAACATGGTGAAGCAATAAAAGAATTAAAAGCATTTTGTCATAGACAATTTAAACAGGACAATCCAAATTATAAGCACATAGAATGGGCTTGGTTTAATTATGGAAAAGCTTTATTAGAAATTGGAGAATCAGAATCAGCCTTAGAGATCTTCAATAAGTCAATGGAGCGTAATTCAAATAAAGAAAAAGAAATAAAACCAGACTTCTTCCTATATAGAGGCATCGCCAGGCAAAAAGTTGGCAAAACTGGATTTGTTAAAGATTGGACAGAGGCGGCTGAGAAAGGATCCAAACGAGCTTCCAAGTTGTTAGAATCTGTTTCATAGAAAATAAAAAAGGCCAAATGTTCATTTGGCCTTTTTTTTTGTCCATTTCGTTTCTTAATTTAAAGGAAATTAAAAATTGCAGATGGAGCCAACTAGAATTTTCGACTTTCCCTATTATCAAAAAGATAATCATTCCCTAAAAAAGAGCATTGGATATTTTCATGAAGGAGCATGGAAATACTTTAGTACAGATGAACTGATTGACAAGATCAATAAAGGCAGTAGAGGCTTGCTGAAACTAGGGCTAAAGCCAGGAGACAAGATTGTTCTTGCAGGATATAAAAATAGACCAGAATGGATGATGATGGATTTTGCAGCTTTGCAAGTTGGAATTATTGTTGTCCCAGTTTATCCAACGATCAGTTCGAGTGAGTATGAGTATATTTTTAAAGATGCAGACATTGCTGCATCTTTTGTAGGTGGACAAGACCTCTATGAAAAAGTAGACAAAGCTTCAAAAGTATTAGGCAATTATTTAGACACTTATACATTTGATCGTCAAGATGGCTGCAAATACTGGGAAGATATTTTTACTGAGGAAAACCAAGACAAAGTAGAAGAAATCAGCAGCACAATTAAAGCTAAGGACTTAGCCACAATCATTTATACATCAGGTACAACCGGAGCACCAAAAGGAGTAATGCTTTCACATGATAACATTGTGAGTAACATCAAAGCTGTCAAAGAAATTCTACCTGTAACGAAAGGTAAAATTTGCTTAAGCTTTTTACCTCAGTGCCACATCTTCGAAAGAACCGCTTCAATTTCTTATATCTATAATTCTGTAGAAATTGTATTCACGGGTACTGATAATCTAGGTGGAGATGAAGGAGACCTGAAAAAAATAAAACCACATTTTTTCACAACAGTACCTAGGTTGTTGGAGAAGGTCTATGAAAAGATTTATAACAAAGGCTTAGACTTGAGCGGTGCCAAGAAAAAATTATTTTTCTGGGCACTTGATTTGACCGATGATTACAGTTATGATATGAAAAATACGGGTCTAAGTAATGTGAAGTGGAAGGTTGCTGATAAACTTATTTTTAGCAAATGGAGAGAAGCTCTTGGTGGTAGGGTAGAAGGAATCTTAACTGGAGCTGCGCCTTGCCCAGCAAAAATTATTCGAATATTTTCTGCAGCAGGAATTCCAATCAGAGAAGGTTATGGTCTTACAGAAACATCTCCTGGAATTGCCATTGGAAGGTATGAAAGTGATGGAAGTATGATTGGAACTGTTGGTCCAACCTTGAAAGGGGTGGAAGTATTGATAGATGATTCTGATGGGATTTATGCCGAAGGTGAAGGAGAAATCTTAGCAAAAGGGCCTAACATAATGATGGGCTACTACAACAAACCAGATAAAACAGCAGAAGTTACAAAAGTAGTGAACGGAGAACCATGGTTTTGTACTGGTGATATCGGTAAAATCATTCAAAAACATGGAAAAGAATTTATAAAGATCACAGATCGAAAAAAAGAACTATTAAAAACTTCTGGGGGTAAATATGTTGCCCCAGCTCCAATCGAAAGTAAATTCAAAGAAAATTTCTTAATTGAACAGATGATGGTAGTTGGGGAAGGAAGAAAGTTCGTTTCTGCTTTAATTGTTCCATCAGAAGAAGCATTAAAAGAATGGTGCAGTTGCAATGAAGTAGAATGGTCAAACTTAGTAAACATTAGTGAAAATGATAAAGTGAACACTTTATATAATAATATTGTTAAAGAAACGAACCCTCACTTTAGTAAAATCGAACAAATTAAAAAAATAAGTTTAGTTCCAGATCCATGGGAACCTACTAAAAAAGACGGAACAGATGCAGAGTTAACGCCGACTTTGAAACTCAAAAGAAGAGTTATTGAAAAGAAATATAAAGATGCGATAGAAAAACTGTACTCATAACCAATGATTTACGTCTAAATTAAAACAAATAGAATAACCGGAAAAAAGTCACAAAAAACCAATTTTTAACTAATTGTGGTGAGGTTTTTGTAGTCATAATGACAACGAGGAGCCGACAACATACGAAAAACATATATAAAAAGTTTAAAGATGTTGTAAACCGGTAAAAGATGAGATTAAGCATTTTACAATTTTTTGCTTTTCTGGTTGTCACAAATCTTTTCTTTTCTTGTCAGGAGGATCCTACAGGTCCCAATGACAATCCAGAGTCTCTATCTCTGGCAGAAAGAAGAGAGCTTGGCGATCTGATAGCTTCGGCAATAGAAGACCCTTCTTCTGGGTGTAATATATTTACACAAGCTGAATTTCCTGATCTAAATGATCATTTCAACGAATTATATAGACAAGC
>CALDYJ010000065.1 GCA_937941095.1 uncultured Saprospiraceae bacterium
TTTATAAAATTATGTGATGAACAACATGTTGGGCTGCAAAATGTCGGCGTTTGATCTGCGCCTGCGCGACCTTCATTCGACACTCAACTTCGGAAGAAAAGTCGGACGAGTTAAGAGAAGGAGAAGGAAGGAGCATCACAAGTTCGGATGCAAACATGAGGACAATAAGTTTTGCTACGAATGCTCGTGCTTATTCGACTTTTCGTCATTTCCTCAAACATTTTTGTCCTTCTCCTTCACTTGGATATAAAACTGGTTTTGAGGAGCCAGCCGCCCATTACTTCCGAGCGCACCCCCATCCATATTTGGGGACGCGTCCGCATTACCTATTTATCAATAGTTTCATAAACTCATTTGAAACGATATTGCAAAAATATTATATATTTGATAACAATATTTTTTGCGTCTTTTTTTTGCAATGATTAGGTTTTGTGAAAATCTGTGGAATGACGGCCTTTTTTCCGGCCTTTGCGACCCTGCGCTTGACGTTTCTCGCCAAGTTCAACTCGTTTTCGTCCTGGCATCTCAAAAAACCAGCTTGATAACGCCGAGTGTCTAAGTTTTACTACAAAGAGTCATCTGGCGATCGAGTTTTACAAACTTAAACTGAACCGAAACTAGGAGACAAGTGTACTAAAAACTGGTCTAGCTGTTGACTGTTTATCATACGATCTTTTTTCCTCTTTCAATCTTCTATGTTACTTCTTGGGCTTTTCCAAAAAGTAAGTTTCTTTATATCATTATCGAAAAATACAGAATACTCGATAAATTCATCGCGATGTTTAGTATCATACTGACGGAATGAAATGCCTTCTGTGAAATAAAACAGCAGATTAGCGATCATGGTAAAAGAGGCTTCTTTTTCAAAATTAAATCCATGAATATGGATTCCTTTTAAATGTTCACTAAGTCCAACATATTTAGCTAATCTACAAGCTTCTTCGGCAAATAAGCCACATGGATTGTTAAAGCTTTTAGCATTGAAATCAGCTGACCGAATGACATTTAAATCAAAGCTGGCAATATTTACGTTTCTTAAACATGGCTCTAAATCAGAGAAATCATCTCTCACTTCTCCCAAACTTATGCAATTGTTTAAGTTACACTTAGGAATAGAAATGGTATGCGGATTACCATAATGCTTTTGGTATGCTATGAATGATAAATCCTTTAACTTCTCATTCTTGAATATTTCTTCAAGATTTTCATTTAATACCTGTTTAATATTGTCTGTTATAATAGCGTGGTTAACTTCAGTATATAGATTATTCACGGCTTTAAAAATCGAAGTACTGTATTTAAAAGAATCGCTGATAACAACAGGGAGGGTATTATTTTCAATCAGTTCTTGCAAAAATGGGATGACAAAAGTTGGGTCATTATTTCTAACATTTCCTAAGTCAATAATGCTTAATTCTTCAAAAGGGAAATCTATTCTATGAAACTCTTTACGAATGCTTTGAGATTGGTCACCATAAAAAACAAGGGCTATGTTTTGTTTGATTGGACTTTGTGTTTTTTGTTGTTCCAAAAGATGATGCGCCAAAGTGTTTTCAGCAGCATTATTGTATACGATGTTGTTTAAAGGCTTCAACCAATTATTAAACATGAAAACGGATTTAATGATCCTAAACTTATGAAAACCAGAAGAATTAAATGATTAAATGTGATTAAAATAAGTTTTTTGTTACTTTTATATCGTAAAGTAGTCTAATACGTGTGATTTGCAGATAAATTTAATACATTTGCTATTGCATAAGTAACTAAAGACCCGACGATCCATATCGATTACAAATTGGATTTTAATCTCATAGAGGTTGGTTATATTTTCAGGAACATTTCTAGATCAGAATAGTATTTTTATTTTCAATATAAATATTGATTAAATATTAATTAATTATTTTGGTCAAGCCAAATAAAACAATACTTTTGTGGTTCGAAATTTTAATCATATTTAATATTAAGCCTTATAAATTTATTTAATCAATTCAAAGTAAGAAACCTATGACAAGGAAAGTCTCTTTTTTAATAGCACTAATTGTCGGTCTTTATATGACTGGGTTCTCACAAGATGGCACACTTGCCATTAATTCCAAGCCTAAGGATATGTGGGAAGTAGGTATTAACGTTGGTCACAGTATAGTTACTGGTGACGTAGACTGGGATTCCAGTTTCGGTGTTGGACTACATTTAAGAAAATCTCTAGATTACATTTTCTCAATTAGATTGGATGGTGCATTCCACGCTCCAAGAGGAACAGAAGATGAAGATAGAAGACTTCAAGATGGTAACAATTATGGATTCTCTAATTGGACGCCAGAGTACAAAACTACTTTTATAGGTGGTGACATTACAATGGTAGCAAGTCTTAACCAACTTAAAATCGGAAAAACAAATAAGATTAACCCATACTTTTTCGCTGGAGCAGGTGTATCTTCAGTAACAGTTACTGCAATTGACGGTGATACTGAAAAAGATGTTGAAGAAGAATTAAACCCAGATGATCCTTGGGGTACTTCTCCATACTTAACTGGTGGAGCAGGTCTTTCATTCAGAATTGGAAAGAAAGCTAGCTTAGGATTAGAGCATAAGATTATGGCTGTAATGGGAAGAGCTGATGACCTTTTAGATGCTGCAGAATTGCATGCAATTAGAGCAGAAACATCTTCAAGAGACCTTTTAAATTATACTAACCTAAGACTTTCAATAGCATTAGGTAAAGAAGAAGATAAATCTCTTCCATTGTGGTGGGCATCTCCATTAGATATGGTTGCTGAAGATTTAGCTGAAGTAAAAGCTAGACCAATATTTGACACAACTGACACTGATGGTGATGGTATTGTAGATATGTTTGATCAAGAAACTAGCACTCCATCTGGAGCTCCTGTTGATACAAGAGGTGTTGCTTTAGATAGTGATGGTGACGGAGTAGCTGATTATGAAGATAAGGAGCCTTATTCTCCTCCTGGATACAAAGTGGACAACAATGGTGTAGCTGACATTCCTCCAGTTGATATGTTAACTGAAGATGATGTAAATAAAATCGTTGATGCAAAGTTGAAGAACTTTAAAGTTCCAACTCCTGCAGCTCCAAGAATGGATTGGTTCTTACCAATGGTTAACTTTGATAACAACAGATACAGTATCAAAGGAACTGAATATGGTAAATTACACCAAATAGCCACAGTAATGCAACAACACCCAGGATTAAGAGTAGTTGCTTCTGGTTATACTGACGCAACAGCTGGTAATTGTTACAACGATGTTTTATCTTATAATAGAGCTCAAGCTTCTATTGATTATATCGTAAGTAAGTACGGAGTAAGAAGAGACAGATTTGTTCTTAACTACGGAGGTGAGAACAAGTTACTTAATCCTACGCAAGGAAAAAGCTTAGCTAACAGAAGAGTTGAATTCAAAGTAGCTACAGTTGAATCTGAAATGGGAAGACCTGATTGTGGTGTTTCTAATGCTGGATCTGGTGGATCTGGTTATTCAGGAAATAAAGAGAGTGGATATTAATAGTATCTCCTTTTAAAAAAAAGCTCGATGAATTAATTTTCATCGAGCTTTTTTAATTCTCACCCCTATTGGAAATTAGGAGCGATTGGTTTTTTTACCAAGTTCCGATATTGAGCATCACCAATGTACATGCATTTAAGCACTCAATGCCTTTAGCTTTTGCTAAGCTCATTAATTCAGGATTTTCTGCACCAGGGTTGAATATTATTCTTTTGCAGTTTAATGAAAGGATGTAGTTGTAATAAGGTTTTTGTCTTTCGGCATTTAAATAAAGTGTGACTGTCTCAATAGATTTATCGAATACTTTTCCATCTAAAATATCAACATCTCCAATTTTCCCTTTCCGAAGTCCAATGGCAATCACTTCAATATTGTTTGCTCGGAGTTTTGTTACTGCTAAATTTGAATACCGCTGTGGATTCTGAGAAGCCCCTAAAACAAGTGTATAGGTCATATGAACTGGAGACATTAAAAAGTGTTCAAGAATTTTTCTTAGGAATATTATATCAAGAGTCTTACTGGATCTTCAAGCATACCTTTGAAAGTATTTAAGAATTTTGCTCCAGTTGCTCCATCAACAACTCTGTGATCACAAGACAAGGTAACCTTCATTATTTTTCCAACACTAAGTTGTCCATCCACAACAATGGCTTTGTCTTGTATTCCGCCTATAGCTAAAATGCAGGCATCTGGTGGATTAATGATTGCAGTAAATTCTTCTATACCAAACATCCCTAAATTTGAAATGGTAAAGGTGTTTCCTTGCATTTCATTTGGCTGTAACTTCTTATCTTTTGCTTTACCAGCGAGGTGTCTAACTTCAGCGTTTATTTGGCTTAAACTTTTGAAATTGGCTTGATTGACTACTGGAACCAATAAGCCATCATCTACAGCTACTGCTACTCCAATGTTAATTGCTTTATTATATCTAATCTTATCTCCTAACCAAGAAGAATTTATGGCAGGATGCTTTTTAAGGGCCATTGCTGCCGCTTTTATGACAATGTCATTGAAAGATATTTTTGTTTCAGCCACTTCGTTCATACTCTTTCTACTGCTGTATGCATTATCCATGTTTATTTCCATGGTTAGATAGAAATGAGGGGCTCCAAACTTGCTTTCACCTAATCTTCTTGCAATGGTCTTTCTCATTTGAGAAACATTGACTTCCTCGAAACCTTCTTCATTATAATTAGGACTTAAGGCTGATGCTGCTTTTTTGGAGTCTGAACCAGTCTTAGTAAGCACAGCAGGAGCTACGTTCAAACTACCTCCATTGCTAATGAAAGCTTCTATATCTCTTTTAATAATTCTTCCTTGATCGCCTGAACCAGTCATTCCAGTTAAAGAAATTCCTTGTTCCGCTGCTATGCTTTTAGCTAAAGGCGAAGCAAATATTCTTTCAGAAGAATGACTCTGATTTGTTTGCTCGATATGGATTTGAGTATTTGTAGTAGGTGGCTCTTCTTTAGCAATTGTACTAGAAGCATTGTCATTGCTCTTATCATTTGAAGCTCCTCCTGCTGAATCTATAGCGGCTTGCCAATCTTCTCCTTTTTCCCCTATAACAGCAATTACTCCATCAATTGGGACAGCTCCTTCTTTTACAGCTATATGCAGTAAAAAACCATCAAAATAGCTATCTAATTCCATGGTAGCCTTATCTGTTTCTACTTCTGCTAAAGTCTCTCCAGACTCAACAGCATCTCCTTCATTCTTTAACCAGGATACTATAACACCTTCTTCCATGGTGTCACTCATTCTAGGCATTTTGATTACTTCAGCCATAATATATGATTAATTAATATTTGATTATTAAACACTCACAATTTATAAAACTTATTTAAGATACCACGTTATATAATTTTACTTTTACCTTTATTTAATTGATAATTTTAAGCAAATGCATTTTTCTTCTAATTTGATAAATGAAGCGGTTGAAGCATTTTCAACTTTGCCAGGTGTAGGTAAAAAAACGGCTCTTAGACTTGTTTTACACCTTATAAATCAGGATGTTTCGACTACTAGGCATTTTACTTCAAAGTTGCTTAATATGAGAGAGGGGATTAAAACATGTACGAAATGTTTTAATGTGTCTGATTTTGAGGTGTGTGAAATTTGTAAAAGCCCTAAAAGAGACATGAGCACTGTTTGTGTGGTTGAAGATATAAAAGACATTATAGCCATAGAAAACACGGGACAATATTTTGGGCTATACCACGTCTTAGGAGGTATGATATCTCCTATTGAGGGCGTAGGTCCAAGTGATTTAAACATAGATGAATTGCTGACGAGAATTGAAACGGATAAGGTGTCTGAATTAATCATGGCGGTTTCTCCAACAATAGAAGGAGAAACAACAATTTTCTATATCTCTAAAAAATTAATGGATTCAAGCGTCAAGATAAGCACCATAGCTAGGGGAGTTGCTTTTGGAGGAGAGCTCCAATATACTGATGAAATAACCTTAGGTAGGTCTATAACCTCTAGAATAGAATACTTAAAGACCTAGTATCAAATATGCGACTATCTATAGTCATAGTAAATTATAATGTAAAACATTTTTTGGAACAAGCCTTGGTTTCTGTTCGCAAAGCAATAGAAGGTATTCCTGCAGAGGTGTTTATCGTAGATAATAATTCAGTTGATGAATCTGTGTCTATGGTGCAAGATCAATTTCCTGAATTTACTTTGATACAAAATAAACATAATCCTGGTTTTTCCATTGCAAATAATCAAGCCATTAAGTTAGCTCAGGGGGAGTATTTACTTTTATTAAATCCCGATACAGTATTAGAAGAAGACACCTTATCAAAGTGTTTAGATTTTATGGATAAGGATAAAAAAATAGGAGCTTTAGGTGTAAAAATGATAGATGGTTCTGGAGCATTTTTACCTGAATCAAAAAGAGGTTTTCCAAGCCCTTTTGTGGCTTTCTCGAAAGTTACAGGCTTATCAAAATTGTTTCCTAAATCAAAAAAATTTAATAAATATCATTTAGGTTTCTTGGATGAAAATAAGAATTGGGAAGTAGATATTTTATCAGGAGCTTTCATGATGATGCGTAAAAAAGTTTTAGATGAGGTAGGATTTTTGGATGAACAATTTTTTATGTACGGAGAAGACATCGATCTATCCTACAGAATACAATTGGGTGGGTATAAAAATTACTATTTTTCAGATACTCAGATCATACATTATAAAGGAGAGAGTACAAAGAAAGGAAGTTTAAACTATGTAAAAGCTTTTTATAATGCTATGATTCTTTTTGCAAAAAAACACTTTGATAAAAAGAAAGCTGGAATATTTACCTTTTTTATTAGCATCGCGATTTACTTTAAAGCGGCACTCACTTTATTTAAAAATTTATTAAACAAAGCATTTTTTCCTATAGTTGATGCTGTAGTTCTTTTTATAGGTTTTGTATTGCTAAAAGATTTTTGGTCAAACTATTTTTACAAAGATCCCACATGGTTTGAGGACAGTGTTTATTATATTAATTTTCCTGTTTATGTAGCCTGTTGGTTGGCTTCACTTTTTTTTAATGGATCTTATGATAGACCATTTGAAATAGGGAGGTTGATAAGGGGCTTGTTTATAGGCTTATTAATTGTTGCAGGGATTTATGGATTCTTAAATTTGGAATATCGTTCATCAAGAGCTTTGATAATTTTAGGCTTTTTATATTCGATTGTTTCACTCATTTCTTTTAGACTAATTTACCACTACTTCAAATTTGGAAATATTAAGTTAAATGAAAACAACAAATCCAGAATGATGATAATAGGTTCGGAGCCTGAATGTACGAGGGCTTTAAATTTGTTGAATTCTGCAGGTGTCGAAAAAAATGTCATTGGTAAAATTGCAGTAGATGAAAAGAGTGTAAAAGGAGATATGATAAATCATATTGGTCAATTAGAAGAGATTATAAATGTGTTTAGAATTGATGAATTAATTTTTTGTTCAAAAGATATTAATGTAGGCGAGATAATGAATTGGATGGGAAAGTTAGGACCTAAAATCCAATATAAAATTTTACCTCCTAATAGTTTGAGTATCATTGGAAGCCATTCAAAGAATCAATCTGGAGAACTTTATACCATAGACATTCAATACAATATAGACAGCTCATTGTATAGAAGAAATAAAAGAATTCTCGACTTTTTATTAGCCTTATTGTTTATCAGTTTATTTCCACTTCTCATTTGGTTTATAAAAGAAAAAGCGAAATTTATTAAAAATTGTTTTCATGTTTTGATCGGTAATAAAACATGGGTTTCTTATTTGAAAGGAGATTCTTCCAACATTGATCTTCCATTTTTGAGGGCTGGAGTTTTAAGCCCTGCATCATCAGCAAAAAATATAAAATTAAACATCGGAAGCAGGGATCGCTTAAATGCACTCTATGCAAAGGATTATAGACTCTCAAATGATCTTGAAATTATATTTAAAAACTTTTCTCAATTAGGTAATTGAACCTTGGTATAGTTATTGTCTTCACTTTGACGATTCCCTCTCTTTATTCAATATTCAATTTGAACTTGATGAGAAATTCTAAGATTCTATTCCTCCTAAGTATTTGTATGTTTTTATTATCTAATGTTTCTTTCGCGGAAGGAAATTGGAACGATAATGTTATCGTGATTAAAAATAATACGGTGATTTTTGATGCTTTGGAAAATGATAAAACCAAAGGTGATATCAAACAATTTTTTATATTAAATGCTCCAGATTTTGGGCTTGCGGAAATAAACGACGATAATTCAATCAGTTATAGACCTCATGAAGATTTATGTGAGGAAATTGATTTATTTAAATACATTGTCGAACACGAAGGGGGATTAGATACTGTTGGAGTCACTGTAGAGATACTGTGTGAAAACTTAACAATTTTAAGTTCATTTTATCTAGAAGAGGAAGAAGAAGAAAAAGCACCTACTGCTTTTACAATAGTTGGAATAGAAAATTTTCCACAAAATTACCTATATGTTTTTAATGATTTCGGACATGAAGTTTATTACAGAAAAGGATATATGAATGATTGGAAAGGAAAAACAAATAATGGAAAGTTATTGCCTTCTGAAAAAATTTATTACTATGTTTTTAGTGACGGAGAGGGTCAAGTTTATTCAGGATACTTGAGATTGAATTAACTAATGTTGCTCCAACCTTTGATTAGCTGATAATTCGCTTCTAAGAAGTTTTTAAGTTTTATGTTTAAGGGATGTTCCAAAGTATTATCCTTTTCAATAATTCTAATGGCTAGCTGTCTACATGTTTTTATCAATGCGTGATCTTTGACTATGTCAGATATTTTAAAAAGATCAAAACCACTTTGTTGAGTATTGTCTACATTTCCTGGACCTCTTAATTTTAGATCGGCTTCAGCAATCAAAAAGCCATCGTTTGTTCTACACATAGTTTGTATTCTTTCAATCCCTTCTTTACTTAGCTTGTTTCCGGTCATAAGTATGCAGTATGATTGATCTGCTCCTCTTCCAACTCTTCCTCTTAACTGATGTAATTGAGATAAACCAAACCTTTCTGTATTTTCAATAATCATTAATGATGCATTTGGTACGTTGACCCCAACTTCAATTACAGTTGTTGCAATCATTATTTGTGTTTCTTTTTTTACAAAGCGTTGCATTTCCAACTCTTTGTCAGCTGCTTTCATTCGTCCATGAACAATGCTAATTTGATATTGCTCTTTTGGAAAATCTCTCAATAAGGACTCATAGCCTTGCATTAAATTTTGTAAATCTAGTTTTGAAGACTCTTCAATAAGCGGATAAACAATATAAACTTGTCTACCTTCTGCTATTCTTTTTTTAATGAAGCCAATTACCCATAATCTATTCGCTTCTGTTTTATGCATAGTCTCCACAAGCTTTCTACCAGGAGGTAACTCATCAATAACAGAAACATCTAGGTCCCCATAAGAAGTCATTGCTAGTGTTCTAGGTATAGGTGTAGCGGTCATGACTAAAATGTGAGGAGGGCAACTTAAACCTTTGTGCCATAGTTTGGCTCGTTGAGCAACTCCAAATCGATGTTGTTCATCGGTGATGGCTAAGCCCAAGTTTTTAAATTTTACTGGATCTTCGAGGATTGCATGTGTTCCTAAGAGAATATTTATTTTACCAGTTGCTAAGTCTTCAAGTAAAACTTTTCTTTTTTTACCTTTTACGCTTCCAGATAAAAACGCAATTTCTATTCCAAGGCCTTCTAAGTTTTCTAGAAAGGATTTATAATGTTGCTGAGCTAAAATTTCGGTTGGAGCTAACAGACATGCTTGGTAACCATTGCCTAAGGCTATTAACATGGACATTACAGCGACCATTGTTTTCCCACTTCCAACGTCTCCTTGGAGCAGTCTATTCATATGTGCACCTGAACCTAAATCTGCTCTTATTTCTTTAATGACTTTTTTCTGCGCTCCAGTTAATTCAAAAGGAATTTTTTCTTTATAAAATAGATGAAAATTTTCACCTAGTTCTTGAAAGTGATATCCTTTAAGATTTTTCTTTCTTTTAGATTTCAATTGAATCAGTCTTAATTGAAAGAAGAACAGTTCATCAAATTTTAATCTTAAAGTGGCTGCTTCCAAGGCATCTTTATTTGATGGAAAGTGTATGTTTTTAAAAGCTTCAAACCTGGTAATCAAATCCATTTTATCCAAAAGATAGTCAGGAAGATTTTCAGGGACAAGATCTTCTTTAATGACTTCAAATAAATTTTTAATAAGGGTTCGTCGTCCTTTTGCATCAAGGCCTTTAGCACTTAATTTTTCTGTGCTATGGTACACAGGTGCAAAATGAGATTGTTGCTCTTTCACTTTTGAGGCTAATTCTAATTCCGGATGCGGTATGCTTATTCGTCCATTGAATACATTGATCTTGCCATAAACGATGTATTCCATTCCAGGAACAATATTTTTTTCGAACCATGTGATGCCCTTAAACCAAACCAATTCCATTAAACCAGTATCGTCTTTAAGAACAGCAGATAGTCTTTTTTTTCTAGCATTGCCTAAGATTTGAACTTTGTTTATGATTCCTTTAATCTGTACATATTCGTATGATCTATTTACTTCTCTAATTTTATGAAACTGAGTTTTGTCTAAATGTCTGAAAGGGAAGTCATGTAATAGATCTTTATAAGTGAAAATCTTAAGCTCTTTCTTTAAAAGATCAGCCTTTACAGGGCCAACCCCCTTGAGATATTCTATTGGTGTATCCAGTATTATCCTAGCATTTGAACTCATCGAAATCGAAATTTTCTAATAATTCGAAACTATTTTTAATATTATTACATTTATACCATAATGTATAAGAGTATTATTTTGAAAATAACTAAAATACTTAAATGTCATTAGGTATGTAATTCACAAAAATGATCAAAATGTTTGAACTTTTTCAGATAATTAATCGCTCTATAATAAACATTAATTAAAAATATAAAATGGCAAACGAATCAAAGAGAATGTTGCAGGTAGGAGAGTTGGTTAAACGTAATATAAGCATGGTCTTACAACAAGAAGGACAATACGTTTATGGTTCTCAGGTATTAGTTACTGTGACGAGTGTAAAAATGAGTTCGGACTTAGGTTTGGCTAAAGTGTATATAAGTGTTTATAACACTGAAAATAAACAAGAAGTACTACTCGAAATTGAAGAAAGTCATTTTCAGATTAAACAATCCTTCAGTCAAAGAATTAGAAAGCAAGTGAGAAGAATACCTGTTCTCAATTTTTACTTAGATGATACCCTTGATGAAATGTACAGATTAAGAGGAGTTTTTGATAAAATGAAATCTGAAAATCAAATGGGAAAAGAAGAAGAGTAGTTCTATTTATCCTTTTTTGGAATTGGAGATCCATGAGGATCAAAATCTGGAAAACCTAATTTGGCATCTACTTCATCTAATATTTCTTCTGTTAATAAATGCTCATATTTTTCTGCATCTTCATGTATTTGTTCAGAAGATAAACCCATTTGATTTACCAAATACGTTTCCCAAAGTCGATGTGCCCTTACTAGTTTTGAAGCTTGGCTTATTCCAGCTTTTGTCAAAACAAGAGAAGGTTGATTTGAAGCAAGTCCTTTGCGAATTAACACATTGATGTTTTGCTTTAACATTGAATTACTATAGCCTAATTTTTCTTGAAGGCTCTTGACATTAAGTTCACCCTGATCACTCAATCTAAATGCTTGTTTTAAAGTGTCCTCAAACATTATCTTTTTTCTAAGTTTGTTGTTACGAATGTTTTTGAATAACAGCCCTCTCTGGGGCGCAAAAATAACGGCAACAAAATAGAATATTGTGGACACAACGGTCATTGCTGGTCCGGGAGTAGTATTGAATTCAATGGAAATAATAAGACCGATCACAGCAGATAATAAACCAATAATGGAAGCTAGAATGACCACGTGTTTTAATTTGTTTGATAGCAGCAAGGCTGTTGAAGCAGGAGTAATCAACATTGCAACCACTAAGATTACACCAACAGCTCTCAGACTAGCTACAACCGCAAAAGATAACATAAGCATTAAAAAATAATGGATTAAGCTGACTGAGATACCCATAGTTTCAGCTATTACCGGTTGGAAAGTAGTCGTGAATAAATATCTATAAAATACAATGATGCTAAGTATCACATAGATGCCTATGCAACCCGTAAGGATTAGGTCTTCATTGCTTACACCTAAGACATTACCAAATAAAAAATCTTTTAAATCTAGGTGTACTCCTTGACTTTTGCTTATATGTGATATACCAATAACACCAATTGCAAACATTGCTGTAAACACGATCCCAATAGCAGCATCGTTTTTTGTATTAACGTTTCTTTGAATCCAAGTAATTCCTAAAGCAGTTAAAAGACCTGCCACAACTGAACCAAGAAAAAAAGCAATTGTATTTGAACCTTTAATTACATAGGCAACTACCACACCTGGTAAGATTGCATGAGACATTGCATCACCTATCATTGCCATGTTTCTCAAAACAATAAAGCAACCTAAAGCACCGCACATTAGACCAACTATGCTAGAAGAAATCAAGGCTCTAATCGCCCATTCTTGTGTAAATAATATTTCAAATGTTTCAATCATCTGACTTTAAAGCTAGTATTTTTTAGACAAAGGAAAAAATATTTTTAGACAAGCCTAAATTAATTCATCATATCAAAGAGGACCCCTTCTTTTAAGGCATACTTACAAGAGATAAGTTTTTCGATGTTTGCACAGGTGCATATTATCGAAATCAATTTTAAGCCTACCGTGATTAAGTCAATTCTTTCGTCGGGAATGCTAGATTTTGTTCTTAAGTCATTTAAAGAAGATTCAAAAACAATTGAAGTGAGATTTTCAAAAGCAGCCAAGTTAATTTGTTTGCAATTTTCGTTGATTTTGATTATTCCATCAGTTGTCATTTCAAGGACTTCAAAAGTACCTGAAGAACCGATAAGCGTTTTAGGATTGTGAACTAAAATTTCTTTTAATAAAGGTTCTAATTTTTTCAAAACAAACTTATTTAAAGATGCCAAGTCTTGAATTGAAATTCGATCGGTTTGATGAAATTTTTCTTTAAGTATTGCCATACCAATGGGGTAGCTTTCTGCAAAAAATATTTGTTTATCATTCGCAATGATAAACTCTACACTGCCACCTCCTATGTCAATTAATAAAACTTTTTCATCAGTAAAATTAAAGGCCTTTTTGACACCTTTAAAAATGTAATTTGCTTCTTCAGTCCCAGATACAATTTCTATTGGAATGGAAGTTTCTTTTAAAACAGCATTTTGGAAGTCAATAGCATTGGTGCATTTTCTCATTGCAGCAGTTCCAATGCATTTTAAATTGGTACAATGAAATTTATCTAAATGACTTTTAAAAGTTTTCATCGCTGTGATTCCTCTTTGAAATGCGGCAGCTGATATAACTTTGACTCCACCTTGGCCTAATTTGACGTATTTTCTTTCTTTGAATAAAACTTTAAATTGATTACTAGTTCCACTTATGATAAGAATATGGAAAGTATTAGTACCAATATCTATCACTGCATAGACTTGGTCTTTTATCATTGACCTTTTGGATTTCCAAGTTGTGAAAAAATATTATTGTAATGATTTATCCCTTCTTCTGTCATCTGATTAGCATACTTTTTTTTCTTGTTTTCATAAAAGATATAGTATTTACAATCGTTTTCAAAAAAGATATCTGCTTCCATAAAATTTTCTCCATCTATTTGATAAAAGACCCTACCTATTGCTTTGCAAGCTGGATCAATGGCAGGTACACTTTCCGAAATGTGTCTTATGGTACCTTGAATACTTGGTTTTTGATCCATGCTCATACTAAAATTTGTGTTGTAAAAAACGAAATCAGCATAGTCACTTTCTTCAAAAATTTTTCGCATTATATCCAAGGTGATTGAAGGGTATTGTTCTCCTTTGTGATTTATTTTTTTATCCTCATGTGATTTGGGCGTTGTATTTTCTGTTGAATTATTTTTGCTTTCACAGGAAAGAAAGAAACAAAATATTGCACAAATTAAAATTTGAATTATTTTCATTTTGATTAATTTTAAATCATATAAAGCACATGAAAAGTAAGAAAGAAACCTAAATAAGAATTGGAATTAATACTAGTTCCTGGCCCTTCAAAAAGTTTATTAATTGATCTAGTATATCTGGCAGTTAATGCTAAGTTTGGATTTAGGTAATAGGTTGCTCCAAATAATCCTGAAAAGTCATTCTCTACAAATTCTTCCAAAATAGGAGAGTTTTTTTCTTTGTTAATTGTAGCATTAATTAGTCTACCGTATGATAAACCCGTATGAAAATGCAAACGATAATAATCATCATCTGCTAACCAATCTTTATAGCTAATAATTAAAGGGATAGATATATAATCAGTATTTATTCTAAATTCATCTGGATTATTGTTTGTGGCTTGCTGATAAGATCCTCTTTGACTATAAAGGATCTCAATGCTTGCTTCTAATTTTGTTCCAACATCAACGGCAGCTTTTAGCCCACCCACGATGCCAAGTTTATTAAATCCAGCTGAATCATCACCTCTAATCTGAGAAGCGTTCAAACCGATAATACCTCCAGCTTTAAATGTTTGTGCTTCAATGTTTAGAGCGAAACACATGATCAAGGAAATGAATATAATTTTATACATTGAATTAATTTTAGGCTATACGTTTTTGGTATGTTGTAAATTAACTACCTTTAGCAAAGTTAAATATAAGACTCAATATAAGCATGTTCAAATATACTAGACATACACTCAAAAAAATAGAGACTTTATTGGAACGTTCTTCTTACGTTATTCGGTATGAACGAGGAAGTTTCCAAAGTGGTTACTGTATAGTGGAAAATAGAAATATAATTGTCATTAATCGATTTTTTGATGTTGAAGCTCGTATCAATGTATTATTAGACATCTTACATGTATTAGAAATTGATTCTTCTGAATTTGATGAAAAAGAGCTTGAATTCTATCAAAAAGTTTTGGCTTTAGAGACTGAAGCCAGCGCATAAAACTCCTTAAAAAAGTGCAAATTAAATTTTTAGGAACAGGAACCTCCCAAGGAATACCTGTTATAGGTTGTGCTTGTCCAGTTTGTACCTCTGAAAGTGAAAAAGACAATCGTTTAAGATGTTCGATAGCGATTGAGATAGACGAACAAAATATCATAGTGGATGTTGGGCCTGATTTCAGACAACAGATGTTAAAAAATCAAATAAAATCTTTAGAGGCGATTTTAATTACACATGCTCATAATGATCACATTATAGGTCTTGATGATATAAGGCCATTTAATTTTGCACAAAAAGAAAAGATTAAGCTTTATGGGAGCGAAGAAGTATTGAAAGAACTTAAATTCAGGTTTGAATACGTTTTTCAACAGAATCCTTACCCTGGCGCTCCTGGTGTTAAAACAATTGCTATAGTAGAAGATGCTTTCACAATAAAAGAAACAACAATAATTCCTATAAAAGTTAAGCATGGGGAACTTGATGTCTTAGGGTTTCGCATTCAAGATTTTACATACATCACAGATGCAAATTTTATTTCGGAAGAGGAGATGGAAAAAATAAAAGGTTCAAAAGTGCTTGTTTTGAATGCATTGCATCATATGAATCATCATTCACATTTTAATGTTAAACAAGCCTTGGCTGTAATTGAAAAGATAAAACCAGAACAAGCATACTTAACGCATATTAGCCATCAAATGGGCACACATCGGCATACGTCTTTAAATTTGCCCGAAGGAGTTGATCTAGCTTACGATGGATTAGTGCTAGATTGTTAACAATAAAGAGAAACCCTTTAAACCAAAAGAGCGTTAAACTGAATGATATTCAATGACGATAATAATACCAAATTATTTAATCTAACGTTAATTGATTAGATCTCTGCGCATGAAGTTTATTTTTACTCCATTCATTTGTCTAATAGCTATGTCTGTATTTAGCCAACAAAGTGCTCAATACAGTCTTTATGCTTTAAATCCATATAGCTTCAACAGTGCTTATGCTGGAATGGAGAATAGTCTCATTGTTACTGCGGATGTCAGGAAACAATGGATCGGAATAGATGGCAGCCCTTCAAACCAAAGTCTAAATTTTCATTTACCATTGTATTTTCTTTCAGGAGGAATTGGCTTTCAAATTGAAAATGATCAACTTGGAGCAAGTAGAAATAGCAGATTTTTGGCTAGTTATAATTATTTTTTTGAAATAAATGAGCAATCAAAATTATCGATAGGAATAAATGGGGGGATTGTCCAACATTCATATGATGGTTCGGTATTGAGGTCTTCAGATGGTAATTATGAACCTGGTGCAATTAATCACAATGATGAAATTTTATCAAGTATATCTCAAAGTGCCATTAGTCCAAATTTTGGAGCAGGTTTAATGTTCCAATACGATCAGGTATTTGTGGGTGTCTCTACAGATAATGTATTAGAATCACAAGTTGATTTTAGCGGAGACTTCCAGACTACTTTTCAAAGGAATCGGCATTATTACGGATTTATCAAATATGATTTGGAAATAAATGACTTTATTGGTTTAAGTCCGTCATTGCTTTATAAATCAGATTTTACTGAATCTCAAGTAGAAATCAATCTGTTAACAGAACTTGATCAAAAATTTTATCTAGGAGCAGGATATCGTGGTGTTTCAAAAAATGCTACCGATGCGGTTATAATAATGGGTGGGATTAAGTTAAATGACCATTTTACCATTGTTTATTCCTATGATCTTGGCCTTTCCGAACTAAAAAATGTCCAAAACGGATCTCATGAATTTTTAGTTAAGTATGACCTAAATAAAAAAATTGGAGGTGGATATCTTCCTAATATTATCTATAATCCCAGATTTCTTTAGACTTGGAATGATTTTAGCCTAATAAGTTTGACTGAATGAGTTAAAATGATTAAAATTTTGTATTTATAAAATAGGTCATCTAAAAACTCGTTAAGTTATCACGTCAACCAATCAAAACGAAGTCTCCAAATTAGATTATGAAATTTTGTATTGTTACGTAAAGAAAGTTATATTTACGTTCCATTAGCCTTAACTTTAATTTTTGAAGGAAAATTCGGGTGTTAAAATGAAAAAAACTCTTAAAACTCTCAGCGCGTTCCTATTTATAGGGATATTATTCTCTTGTGGTAGCAGCGACACAGGCCAACTCATAGGTGTTCTTGATAGACCCGCCTGGAAAGGTATTAATCCTTACGGGATGGTTTATGTTCCATCTGGAACCTTACACATTGGTCCGAGTGATCAAGATGTAAGTAGCACTTATGTCCAAAGACAGAAGTCTATATCCATTCAAGGTTTTTATATGGATGATACAGAAATCACTAACAATGAATATAGACAATTTGTCTATTATGTTAAGGATTCTCTAGCTCACCAAAGAATGGATCACTTTTACGAAGATGAGCAAGGAAACCAATACATTGATTGGGAATATGAAATCGATTGGGCCGATGAGACCCTAGATGACATGTTCTATCAAGGCGATGACAACTTTGCTGGAAAGAAAGAAGTAGATGTCGGACAGCTGTTATTTACTTACCAAGAATATGATTGGAAGAAAGCAGCTAGAGATAATGCTAACTGGCAAAAGGTTCAAAAAGAAGGAACTATTGAAAGAAGTTCATACATATCAAAGGATGAAGTAATCATTTATCCTGATACGCTTTGTTGGATAAGAGACTTTGCTTATAGTTATAATGAGCCAATGACAAGAAATTATTTTTGGCACCCAGCATATGATGATTATCCTGTAGTTGGAGTTAACTGGGAAATGGCGAAAGCATTCTGTTTCTGGAGAACAAACTTATGGAACAGCTACCAGGCAGTTAGAAAGGATGGAGTAAACAGTGAGGATTTTAGACTTCCTACTGAACATGAATGGGAATATGCTGCAAGAGGTGGCCATGATGGAGCACCTTACCCATGGG
>CALDYJ010000066.1 GCA_937941095.1 uncultured Saprospiraceae bacterium
AAATAAGAATGGGAAATATATAGCTAAATCAAAAGTATCCTTATCCAAATGGAAAAGATCCTTGGATAGAAGCCCAGAGCTATCTCTTAGAAATGCTAACAAGCCCATAGAAGAGTTTTCATTGCAAGTAAAATTAGCTAATCAAAAAGATAGTATCTCTTCGGGAATCAACATAGGAAGAATTCTATCAAAACTTAATGATCACACTACCTATAAAAACAAAAAGGATTCCATTGCTGAAATCAATTCTCCTGAAATTGGGAGTAAGGTTTTATTAAGTGGCTTTGAGTATTTTGAAGGCATTCAAAATGACATTAACGTGGAATTAGAAATCGTAGATGATCGATATGAATCTAAAAACAATAAATACCAATTTTATTGGAAACACATCGATACGGTTATTGTCTTAGATCAAACATCTAACTGCCATGAAACTACGCTAGAGATAGGTAAAAAGCAATTTATAGAATGCTTGAAAGATGAACCTATACTAACTTCTTCTAAAGAAGGTGTACTGTCTTTGTTTGAATTCTCCATGTTTAAAGAGAATATTAAATCACAAGCTATTTTTGAAAACATAAAATGTTCATTAAAAGATCCTGAGCTTTATACAAAATTAGCGTTAGAAGAAGCATTGAAAGACAACATAGAAGTAGGGGATGTGATTATCTTAAGTTCTTTTTCTTCTCAAGGCATACCAGCCGAAGATGAAATCAGTTTAAAGATCATCATCAAGGAAGATCCAAAGGAATTCAATAATGACAATAAAAATCTTTTATTTATTAATTGGGGCAAGGTAAAGTTCAAAGCAACTGACTTAGGAGATAATAAAGCAAAGAAATTTTACAACGATCAAGTCATTTCAAAACAAAAGCTATTAGAGATTTGTGAAGAGCAATTGTACATCAATCGAGAAGGTCGAAATGAGCCCATTATCTCTGCAGATCTAGTTCTAAATACAAAAGAAGGTAAAATAAAATGTTCAAAGGATTCGAAATGGAGTCATCGCTTGAGTAAATTATTTTCTGAAGCTAGCATTGGGGATCACATTAATTTATTCTTAAGATCTAAAGAGGGATACTCCGCACTACTTCAGGTTCACATTGAAGAAACTAAAGTTGCTGATGACATCTTAGGCTATGGGCAAGTTTCGGATTTTGATACACTATTAATTGAGTATGCAAAACCACTAATAACTACTTCGATCATAAATCTAAGCAACTATTCTTTAACTTGGGGCGATGATTTTAAGATTCCATTAAAACTAATTGGTAACCCAAATGTATTTGGTGGAAACACGAACATTTCAATTCCTGAACTAGATAAAATCTTAGGCAAAGAATTATCTATCTCTACAAAAGACGATAATATTAGATTAGAGAAAGTAAGTCTATATATTTACGTAAGAGAGCCTGGTGGATGGCAAAATTACTTTCAATTTAATTGTGATAAAGGTTATTGTTCTTTAGATAATGAATCCATTGAGAAAGTTATGGAGTTGATTCGAAGTGATTGGATTTATTCAGCAAGAATAAACATAGAATCACATGATGCTAACAGTTTAAATGCAAAAGTTTCTTCTTTTAGTTTGCTTATTGACAATCCAGTGGCACCTTGGAGACCGAACTCTCTTTTAAAAACCAATTTCAACTTTAATGATGTTTTTGAGTTCCAATTTGTCTACAATGAAAGAGGAAAATCTCTTTTGAAAATTGATGAATCAAATGAGAAGTATAAATGGATGCTTGATAAATACAAGGATGATCCAAATGTTGAAATAATAAAAATGCCTGGATTTAAAACAATAGAAAGAACGATTAATGTAGAAGATGAAATCATAAGCAGCAAAGAAATAAAAAGAGTTGAATTATTGAGTGAAAATTATAACGACATCCACTCATACAGAGATTTCCATAACTTTAAAGGTATAAAACCACAGCTCCTTTGGAAATCCTACCTAGGAAAATTTAATACAGAGACTTATTGTTTAGATGATTTCATATGTAGTGAAGGCAACTTAAGCTTGAGTTTGGGGGATCAAGAATTAGAGGTCATAAGAGGTGAATTGATCATCATTCCTGAAGACAAACAAGCAATCAAATATGTTTTCGATGACCTGAATGATTATGAAATTGAAAAGCGATTAAAAACCTTAAAGAACAAATCCAGCCTGTACATAAGTAAACTATTAGTAAAAGATAATACAGGAGAAATTCTTAGATTTCCAATAAGTTTTGCTTACCATTTAGAGTAAATCTAAAATGGTCGTTTAAAAGACCAGCTAATTTGAATTATTGGTTTAGCTTAGCAAAAAAAAGATGAGATATCTACTGATCCTGACCCTTTTGACATCCTTTAGCATCATTATAGCTCAAGAAACAATCGATGGGAATTTCCCTTTTCAAAACGACCCTGCAAAGAAATACTCTATTTATATTCCTTCATCCTACGATGAAAATGTTCCTAATAAAACGATTCTAGGATTCCATCCATTTAATACCAATCGTTGGGATGCTCAATCTTGGAGAGATACATTAATCGTTTTTGCTGAAACGAATGACCTTATTTTGGTTTGTCCTGATGGTGGGCTCGATGGTCGTGTAGATGATCCCATTGACATCAGTTTTACAACTGCCTTATTAGATTCTTTAGACAATTGGTATAATGTAGACCAAAGTAACAAATACATTATTGGATTTTCTTGGGGCGGGCGAGCAACTTATACATATGGCTTAAACAATGCCGATGAGTTTCAAGGGTTCATTCCAATAGGAGCTGCAATAAATGGAATTAATGAAGTTGCTGGTGGACTTCAGTTTGCAGAGAATGAAAAGTTCTATATCGTTCACGGGAGTGCAGATTCTCCAAGTGTGCGATTTACGCCAGTTAGAGATGCCTTAATAAATTCAAACGCATGCGTGGAGACCAATTTCTTAAATGGAGTAGGGCACACCATCGACTTCCCAAATAGAAACAATATACTTTCTGAAGCATTCGCTTGGGTTTCTAATCCTGCAAATTGTCAAGTCAACAATAATTCAAATCTAAATGAACCATCTAGCAAAGTGTCAATCAGTAGTGACACTTTTAGGTCTAGAGCTTTATTGCTTATTCATTTTGATGAAAGATTAGAATTAGAAGACATCACTTTCACTAATGTAAATGGTCAAACCACTATGATGGAGTTTGATCAACATGGAGTAGTCTTCACGGACAATATGCATGGAGGAATTTATTTTGTGAAGGTTAAATTTACTAATGGAAAGTATGGTTTTACAAAAGCTTTTTTACCATAGATTTAAAGGCCTTTATCGGAGCTTAATTTTGTTGTAAGAAATAGCTTCCCTCTGACAAACTTATTTTTGGAGTCGACATTTTGTGAAAGATAAAATGATCCTTTTTCGAATCTCCTTCGATTTTTATTTCTTTTGCATGGAGCTGATGGACATCATCAAATACAAATGCAGGTCGGTAGTCAGCATCTTTGATTTTTAGGCTTAAATTTTTTATGCTGAGTCCTTTAACATGCCTAACATAAAGCGCCCAGGCGGGTAGCTCTCCAAACATAGAGAATTCTGGATACTTATCTATCTTTTCAGGAACATCATCAAGCCTAGAAAGAGGTAGATAAGCTAATGCTTTATTACCTCTACCTGGATAAGTAATTTCAATATTTTCGAGTTTTATGTCTTCTACAAAATGCTCTGGGATTCCACTAATGGAAGCAGGAAATATATTATGAAAAAAGGGTAGTGCAGGCCCTCTCATATCATAGGCGTAGTCAGGTCTTTCAAAACAAATGTCAACTTTCATGTTTTTAATCAAAATATTTTTGATCGAACCTGTTGGTCTATTCACACGTCTTTTGCTTAAGCGAATAAAAAGGGCGTTACCAGTATTCGTAGCTTCAATATTATTAACTAAAACATTTTCAATAAATCCTCCATCTACAGATTCAATGGCAATCGCAGATCGATAAGTATCAAATATTTTAATGTTTTCAATGGTGATATTTTTAAAACCTCCATAAGAACCTGTTCCTAGCTTAACAGCACTTGCACTTGTGCGAATGGTGCAGTTTGCAATGTAGATACTATCACAATAAGAACCTTTGTGGTAAGACTTTAAGCAGATGCCATCATCAGCTGTATTTACATAACAATTTGTAATTCTCACATTTTTGCAATCTACTATGTCAATCCCGTCATTATTCCAATAGGCATCACTGATAACTTTAATGTTATCGATGCTCAAGTTTGAACATCGATCATATGTTTGAACCCACATTGCCGCATTTCGAATGCTAACTCCACTTATTTTAATGTTTTTGCATCGAAAGAATTCAATGATTTGAGGTCTATGGGGTTCCGAAGGCCTCATTTCTGGAAAGGTGTATTTTGTACTGTCTAGTTGTCCGATATAAAAAAGGCTATCAAGTCCTAAGGCTACTGCTCTGCCTCGACCATTGATTTCTCCTGCTCCACTTATGGCAATATTTTCAGCACCATCTGCCATTATGAAACCTGTCCATCTATTTAATCTTATATAATCATTATGGTCCAAACTTCCGATTAAGCTTGCTTCTTCAGTAAAGTGAAGTTCTACCCCAGATTTTAAAATGATTGATCCTGATAGAAAAATCCCTTTTGGAAATACAATACGACCACCACCATTTTCACTTACTTTATCGATGGCTTTTTGGATAGCCAAGGTGTTCATGGTCTTTCCATCAGGAATGACTCCAAAAGATAGGACATCGTAATCCCTAGCCGATAAAAAGTTAAATATGATGCTAAAAAAAAGAATAAAAATAATTTTGATTTTTGAAGTCATCAAGGGATTTCTTACCGTATACATTATTGAAGGTTAAGTTTAATTTATTTGATTTCGTAATATTAATTAATTTCCATTAAGATTTGTCTATTTTTCACAGGTATAGGTGTTTTTATGCTTTAATTGATCATCTCATTCATTTTCACTAGATGTCAAAAATTAAGTATTTCATTCTACTCTCGTTTATTCTGTTGCTAAGCTGCAGAGAAGCTTCGCCTAGTACTGAAGTAGCCAATCATCCGAAATCAATAGTTTGTCAATCTACATTTAAAGGTGCCTTACTGAATACCAGATTTAGTTCGTTTGATGAGTTTAAAACCAACATTCAAATTGATTATTTCAACCAAGATGCACCTTGGTATTCTTTAAAAAAGCCTTGTGTTAAAGTTAGTCATGTAAGCCACGGTAAATTAGTTACGAGTGAATTATATGCAGGAAGAACAGATGATGACCTTAGGAATTTTCAACATTTAAATATTTTGGGGAAGGTCAAATTTGTTTTTACAATGCCATCTATTCTATATTATGGAAATGATTTTAGAAGAGTCTGGTATTTAGGGAGAAGAAGGTCAAATGTTTTTGGCGCAGGGGATGTAGCATTCTATGACATAGCACTTGCCATGGTGGAAAACATCAACCCTAGTGATGTCGAAGAAATGACTGAAAAAGATCTCTCTGAAAAAGGCTTGATCAATACTTTTAATCACATAAATGGTCAAGCACTTATTACTTCTCTATTCTCGGAATCTTTTGCAGATTACGTTGCAGACTTGCATGAGCGTAATAATTTGAACGAAATGATAAAAGGAGAATTTACACAATTGCAAATTGAAGATTTAGAAAATGGACCCGTTGATAATTATGGGGATCTTATTAATAATGAATGGGGACAGGAATTGGGGAAAGCATTGAAAAATAAATACAATATTTCTAAATCAACAAAATGGACAACAAGTTTAGTTGCAGACTATCTAAATAGTGTGCAAGCATATTATGCATGGGCTTTCCAGATTAATTTCGAACCAATTAAAGAAACGGACGAATTGATAGTGAAGCTTGCACCAAAGTTAAATCGAATCATGTTTGAAAACAACACAGAAGAATAATGTTTAAACGATGGCTTAATTTTTAAGTTTAAGTAAGTAATGATCTGCATTTTTTATAAGGGCATATGAATCTTGAATCAAGACCGCCTCCTCGACTTTCCATTCGACCAACTTAGCAAACCAATCAGCTGAAACTTTAGCTCCATCTAATAATACATTATTCATTTTTGCACCGTCTAGTATTGTTCCCATTAAATTTGCATTGCTTAGGTCTGCACGTGTTAAAATAACCTTAGCTAAATCAGCACCTTGCAAATTAGTTCCTATAAAGTTTGCTTCTGTAAAGTCTGTTGCTCTTAAAAAACTATTCGATAAATCGGCTTCATTAAATGTTGTTCGAACACAGGAAGCCATACTCATTTTAGTTTCAGTCATAATGGACTGTTTCATGGAAGCCCCATCTGTTTTTGACCAATTCAGATTTGCCTTATGAGCTTGAAGCCTTGAAAAATTAGCGTTTCGTATATCAACTCCTTTCAATATGATTTTTTGACAATTTGATTTTTCTAAATTTGCCCAACTTAACTTTGCATTCATTAGATTAGCTTCTACTAGTTGGGCTTCTTTTAAATTACATCTATAAAAATCTGCTTCTCTCAGATCTGCTCTGTTTAAATTAGCCCCTTGCAAATCAGCATCTATAAAATTGGACTTTTTTAAATCAGCATCTTCAAAATTAACATTTTGTAATTGCGCCCCAGAAAGCATTGTTTGATTGAAGGGTATTGTTGAAATCATTTTTTGAAAGGAACTTGTATCTATGCCCATTTGTGTTAAAGTCATGATTAACTTTCCAGTTTCGGGATTATATTTTCTACCTGAAATACTATCACCTTCCACAATGTAGTATGGCTTTAATAGTTTACTTAATTTCAATAAGCGATCAATCCCTTTTGGGCTCAAAGATCTTTGAGGATTGTTTTTAACTTCTTCTGCTACTTCTTTAATAATGCTGTTCATCAAGTAAGCATCGTCTTTGTTTTGATTTGCTTCAAGTAAGGCTTGTGTCTTGTGTGCTTGTTCTTTTTGCTGAGTATTTTTTGAATTAATTAATTTTTCACTTCTTAAGATGATGTACGTGAGAGTTATAAAAAGAAGGACAGAAATAAAAGCACCTAGCAAAGCTGTGGTTTGACCACTAGTTTGCTTTTTAGTTTTACTGAATTTTAAAAAATAAAAGAGCGTGATAAGGGTAGATGCAGTCAAAAGCCCAATTATAAAAGAAGCTTTTTTGAAAGAGAACGGCGAAACATAAAATGCTGCAGCCCATCCTAAGATAAGACCAATCACTAGACCAATTAAAATTTTACCTATTCCTTTCATTCTATCTATATCCAATATAATAAATGCAGATACGTAAACTTTTAATTTGCGTTACTGTTTTGGCATAGGATAATTGAATTCATAAGCTCCTGAACCTATTTCAATGAGCAATGTTTCATCTTCTTGTTTATAACTGACGATTCCATTTCCTTTTTTTATGGCATTTCCACTTTCTTTGAGTTCCTCCCATTTTGCATTGGGTAATTTAATAAGTCCAATTGTATTAGCTGGTAATACAACTTCAAAATTGAAAGTTTCGTTTTCCATCGACCACTTAGATGCTATAAATCCATAGAGTGATTTAAGACTTGCTTTTGCAAAAGAAAGTTCTTTAGTTGGATGAGGTTCAAATATTATTTTCTTATACCCAGGTGCTTCTAGACTTGTACTTAAACCTGCAGTTACACTGTACATCCAATCTCCAATGGCTCCGTAGGCATAATGATTAAATGAGTTAGCATCCGTATCTTGAAAACTATCATCTGGCTTGATACCATCCCAACGTTCCCAAATTGTGGTTGCTCCTTTTGTGATCGGATAAAGCCAGGAAGGATATTCTTCTTGAAGCAATAATTTGTAAGCGACATCGGTGTGATCATTTTTAGAAAGCACGTGACAGATATGAGGTGTTCCGAGGAAGCCAGTTGAAAGATGATATTTTCTTTCCTTGATATTATTAACTAAATAATTGAGCGCATTATCTTTTTTTTCTGGTGGAATAAGATCATAGGTCAAAGCCAAAACATAAGCAGTCTGACTGTGAGGGCTTAATCTTCCGTTGGGTGATAAATATTCATTTTGAAATGCTTCTTTAATGTTGTTGAAAAGAGTTTCATAATAAATGGCATCTTCTTTTTTTTCTAAAACCTTAGCTATTTGTGAGATGAGATTTGAAGAATGCGCAAAGTAAACGGTCGCTATAAAATCTTTGTCTGTAAAGCCAGGTTTAGTATTTAACTTACTTGGATGTTGATAGAAATTCCAATCTCCAAAATGAAAACCCTTTTGGACTAAATAATTTCCTTCAGACAATTCTTCAAGGTAATGGACCCATTTTTTCATACTGCCGTATTGGCGTTCCAGAATGCGTGTATCTCCATATTTTAAGTACAAAGTCCATGGAATGATTGTAATTGCATCTGCCCAACCTGCAGATCCATGCCGCTTTAAAACATTAGGAACTGCCCAAGGTATGCTTCCATTGTCCTTTTGTTCTGCTGTTACATCTTGTAACCATTTTGTAAAAAAAGAAGCAGTACTAAAATTGAAGCAAGCAGTGCTTGAAAAAACTTGTGCATCACCAGTCCATCCCATTCTTTCATCTCTTTGGGGACAATCCATCGGGATGTCTACAAAATTACCTTTTTGACTCCATTCTATGTTTTTTTGAAGCTGGTTTAATAGAGGATGCGAGCACTCAAAACTCCCTGTTTTTTCCATGTCGGTATAAACAACAATTCCTGTTAAATCCTCTAATGACAATTCCTCTGAATAACCTTCTAATTTTAGGTAGCGAAAACCTTGGAACGTAAAATGAGGTTCAAAGTAACGTTCTTTGTCATCACTTAAAATGTATTGAACAAGCTGATCCGCTGTTCGCAAATTGTCGCGATAAAAATTTCCTTCTGCATCAAGAACTTCAGCATGATGCAATTTTATAGTATCGCCTGCTTGACCTTTTATTCTAATCTTAATCCAGCCAACCATATTTTGGCCCATGTCTACTATGAGTTCTCCCTTTGGGGATTTAATTATTTTTTTAGCTTTTACCTCCTCCATTTTTTTTACCGGCATGCCTTCTGGGCCGACTAGATTGGTTTTTGGATAATTTGCAATTTCTACCTTTTTCCAATTTTTGTCATTGAATGCTGGCTGCATCCATCCTTTTAATTCTAAATTACAATCATAGGTTTCACCATCATAAAAACCTGACATGACAATTGGACCTGTATTTGATTTCCATGAATCATCTGAAATAATGGTTTCTTTATTTCCGTTTTCATATTGAATTTCTAATTGAAACAATAAGGCTGTCTTACTCCAATAGTTTTTGTTCCACCTATTCCAGGAATCAAATTGTCCTCTTATCCATCCATCACCGATGCTAACAGCAATGGCATTTTTACCTTCCTTGAGTTGATTAGAAACATCATAGATTTGATATTGCAATCGCTTTTGGTAAGTAGTCCATCCTGGTGCAAAATATTCTTGCCCGACACGCGCAGCATTTAAATGCGCTTCATAGACCCCATGTGCAGTCATGTATAATCTTGCTGATTTTATTGCTCCATTTACATTAAATTCTTTACGCAAGATTGGGCTTGGATGGTAAACTTCTTCATCATGTGGAAGCTGGGGTTCTATCCAATGGGCAATCCAATCATCTAATTCCAATAAACCCATTTCCCATTTTGCAATTTCACTCCATGCACTTTCTTCATTATTGTTGTCCCAAATTTTTACTCGCCAATAAAAAATTTCACGGCTTATAGGCTTTCTTCCTTGGTAAGGAATGTGCAAAGAAGCATCTGATCGAATTTTATCTGTATCCCAGACTAAATCTTCCGATTCAAAATGACCAATTGTTGAGACTTGGATTTGATAAGCTGTTTGTTTGAGCCCTCTAATGCTATGATCACTATTCATTTGCCAGCTTAATCTTGGTGTTAAGCTTTCTATTCCTTTTGGGTCTACTTTATATTCACACAGTAGCTTGATCGGATGTTGAGCAAGGCTAAATTGAAAGAAGAAGAGAAGAACATAGCATAAAAACCAATACTTTTTAGAGATTACCTTTTCCATATGAAAACAATTTAAGAAAATAAAACTCAAGCATATCTCTTTCATTCATCATAGAAAAAATGCCTTAGAAAAATATTATCCTCGCTTTAAAATGATCCTAATGTTCCAAGCGAATAATATAATCACGACTACCAACCAAACGTACATCCATACATTTGCGGGAATAACTTTAAAAATCTTTGCATAAGCTGCTAGATCTGAAGTAGGGCCAACATTAAAATCTTGAATAATGTGCAAAATGCTGGCTAATCCTAAAAACATTAATACAATTCTATCCCATTGGGTATATTTAGCGATTGCAATGAGCCCTAAGCTGAAAGCGATTAAAAAACCTATCGCGAATACATCTCGGACCCAAAGAAAAGCAACAACAACCATTAAAATCGCTACAACAGATATGGTAGGTTTTGCCCATTTTTCTTTTTTTGCTCCAATGTAAAATAGTATATTTCCTAAAATAGCACTGCCTATATATCCTCCCATTAAAATAATGGCTCTGTTTCCTCCCGCGCTTGCCGTCAAACCACTACCATCACTATTAATGTCAAAGTTAACTACGGAGCCACCAGTAATAAGTGCACCAAGGGCATGACCGAATTCATGTAAAAAAGTTACAAACAACTTTAAAGGGTACATGATCCTTCCGCCTATTTCACCACCAAAGTTGGTCAAGCCAAAATAAACAGCCAGTATAGCAATAACAATCAGTAAGGTATTATCTTTCATGATTAAGATTTGGGATTAATATATTCAAAATTTTATTGCTCGTTTAATATTTTCGACAAAAGCCTAGAAATTCTATAAAATAAGTCCATTCAGAAATTATTTAAGCGCTTAATTTTTAAAATGGGC
>CALDYJ010000067.1 GCA_937941095.1 uncultured Saprospiraceae bacterium
GAAACATTGGACTTCAAAAGCAAAGAGTCATTTCTGAGATCATCGTTAATCCAGTCGATACCAATATTGTTTATGCGGCAACGATGGGCCTGTATTTTGAAAGAGACGAAAATAGAGGCCTATACAAAAGTTTTGATGCAGGAGCTACTTGGACTCAAGTTTTATTTGTATCCGATAGTACTGGCATCATTGACATTGCAATGGACCCTTCAGATCCAGATGTTATTTTCGCTGCAGCTTGGGATAGGATAAGAAATAATAAAGAGTCCATAGTTTCAGGCGAAACCTGCGGAATCTATAAAACTACAAACGGGGGGATGACTTGGGATTTGTTAACAAGCGGTTTACCACGGGAATATAACGGAAGGATTGGACTAGATGTAAACTTAATGAATCCGGATGTTGTACATGCTGTTTATACGGATAGCGAAAACTTTTTTAAAGGGATTTATAAATCTATTGATAGTGGAGAAACATGGCAAATTATACCTAATAGTTCCAATGAGTTAGAAGGAGTCTTTGGAGGCTTTGGATGGTATTTTGGGAAAATTAGAACCAATCCCAATGATCCTAATGACTTGTTTGTTTTAGGCGTGGACATGTACAGAAAAAGTGGAGCAAATGGTAAGTGGCTACGATCGACACCTCCTTGGTGGGAAAATGCTGTGCATGCTGATAAACATGACCTTCTAATAGATCCTACAAGTGGAAACATGTACTTAGCTACAGATGGAGGTCTTTATAAAGGAAGTTTGTACAACGATCAATGGTATGATATAGAAAATATTCCAACAACTCAATTTTATGAAGTGGGTTTTAATCCACATGATTCGGATAAGTATTATGGAGGAGCTCAAGATAATGGCACCACCTCTGGAAATAAAGAAACCATAAATGACTGGGCTAGAATTTTAGGGGGTGACGGATTTCGCTGTGCATTCCATCCTACAAATCGATTTAAGTTTTATGCATCTTCTCAAAGAGGGAATATTTCCTATACCAATGATGGGGGATTAAGTTTTGAACAAGGTTCTGGTTTCGATTTTAATGAAAATACAAACTGGAATACGCCTTATATAATTAGTCCACATGACCCATCGGTTCTTTATGCAGGTCGGCAGTCGATGTATCAATCAACTAATCAAAATACCTTATTATGGGAAAAAATAAGCCCAGAGCTTACGGATCATTCGGAATCAAATTTATTGCCTAAAAACATTTCTTCTCTTAATGAATCGCCAGTTTTAGAAGGGCTGCTTTATGCAGGTACAGCAGATGGCAACATCATTAGGAGAGATTCCATCAATGGAGATTGGTTATACATAAATGAAGGCCTACCACAGTTTTATGTTTATGCCATAGAGCCCAGCCATGATTTTGAAGAAAATGTTTTCGTCTCCTTATCTGGCTACAGAACAACCTTAGAAAGCCCGATGATTTTTTATTCAAAAAATAAAGGCGAAGCATGGGAATCAATAAGTGGTGACCTACCTCCAATTTCATTGAATGATATTTATGTCATGCCAAACTATAGAGATTCAGTATTATTTGCTGCTACAGATGCGGGTGTTTATTACACTAAAAATTTAGGAAAAAATTGGGCAAGGCTAGGAGAGAATATGCCACTAATTCCTGTTTTTGATTTAGAATTAAACCCTGCAAATAATCAAATCATAGCTGGTACTTTTGCACGGTCCATTATGACTTTTGATCTCGAACAAATAGATGTATTTTCGGATTTTGAACCGCCAGTTTCAGTTGGAAACATTGAGCGAAATTTCCAGAAAGAAATAAAAATATTTCCTAATCCTTCATCAAGCATTATTAATCTCGAATTTAGCATTACTGAAAAAGACAAGAACGCTGAACTTGTAATTTTAGACGCTTCAGGTAAATTAGTTGAGCAGATGACAAGCTCAAAAGCCAAAAATCAAAACATTCAGCTTGATGTAAGTAATTTTGCTAATGGTGCATATTTTGTCAAAGCAAAATTTAGACACACCATTTTGAATGGGAGTTTCTTGAAAGTGGATTGAGCGTTAATAACTAGGCTCAGAAATCTTGATGGTGTATAACGATGGACGACGGACTTTAAAACTAAACCGGAGCCAGTTTTACTTTTAAACCATCGATTTCATCAGCGATTTTTAATTGACATCCTAACCTAGAGTTTTCTTCAACAAAGAATGCCTGATCAAGCATATCTTCTTCATCATCAGTGGCTTTAGGTAATTCATGTTCACTTAAAACATAACAATGACAAGTTGAGCAAAGCGCCATTCCTCCACATGTTCCTTCGACAGGCAGTTCATAAGCCTTGAAAACCTCCATGAGGTTCATGTTCATATCTGTAGGAGCCTCTAAAATATGCTCTTTTTCTTCTCTATCAATGACGGTTATTGTGACATCACTCATTTATAATCAGCTTTTTATAATAAACAATGCTGAGCTTCTTTAAGTTTTCTTAAAAACGCCAAGCTATTAATTATATTTGTTATTCTAAATCGAAATATCATGCCTAAAGCAAAAATTGCAGGAATTGGATTTTATGTACCTGAAAAAGAAGTAAAAAATGCCGATTTGTCTCAATACATGGAGACTTCTGATGAATGGATTAAAGAACGAACAGGAATTGAAGCTAGAAGATTTGCAGTCAAACATAAGGAGACAACGTCAACGATGGGTGCAAAAGCCGCTGAGATCGCAATCCAAAGAGCAGGAATCAATAAAGAAGACGTAGATTTTATCATCTTCGCTACTTTAAGTCCTGATTATTATTTTCCAGGATGTGGAGTCCTTTTACAAAGAGAATTAGGAATTACGAAGACTGAAATCGGAGCCTTGGACATTAGGAATCAATGTACTGGCTTTGTTTATGGATTGTCTATTGCAGATCAGTTTATCAAATCAGGGATGTATAAAAACATCTTATTAGTTGGCGCAGAAATGCATTCCATGGGATTAGACTTTAGCACCACAGGTAGGAATGTTACAGTAATCTTTGGAGATGGTGCGGGTGCAGTTGTTATACAACCTTCGGAAGACGAAAGTGGTATTTTAACAACAAAACTACACTCTGATGGTTCTTATGCAGAGAAGCTTTCCTTTATGTCTCCTGGTAGCCATGGCGGATATCATTCAGAACATCTTGAAGAAAAAGTTGATTACGGTTGGCCGGATAAAGATCAACCAGCTGAAATATTTGTAACAGAAAAAATGATGAAGGATGGACATTTCTATCCATATATGGAAGGTCCTTTTGTTTTTAAATTAGCCGTCCAAAAATTTCCTCAAGTGATTAAAGAAGCCTTAGATGAAGTAAATATGCAAGCTAGTGACATTAATCTTTTAGTTCCCCATCAGGCGAATTTAAGAATTAGTCAGTTTGTCCAGAAAAGATTAGGCCTTTCGGATGATCAGGTAGTTAACAACATTCAAAAGTATGGCAATACTACCGCCGCCTCAATTCCTATTGCACTTTGTGAGGCATGGGAAAACGGCAGAGTTAAGAAAGGAGATTTAGTTTGCCTCGCAGCATTTGGAAGTGGATTTACTTGGGGCTCCGCTTTAATTAAATGGTAGCTTGTGAACAATCGAACAATCGAACAATCGTACAATCGAATAAAATAAGAATATGGAATATCAAAATTTAGTCATTTCAGAAAAACAAGGGGTTAGCATAGTAACAGTAAGCAGAGAAAAAGCCTTGAATGCTTTAAACACTTTGACCTTTACAGAAATCAATCATTTCTTTGGTGAAGTAGCGCCTGGATTAAAAACAAAGGGGATTGTTGTTACAGGAGCTGGCGAAAAAGCATTTGTTGCTGGAGCAGATATAAAAGAATTTTTTGCTTTAAAAGGAGAAGATGCTAAATGGTTATCAAAGCGTGGGCAAGATATCTTTTTTAAAGTTGAAAATTGTAATAAACCAGTCGTAGCCGCGGTAAATGGTTTTGCGCTAGGGGGAGGTTGCGAATTAGCAATGGCTTGCCACATTCGTGTCGCTTCTGAAAAAGCAAGATTTGGTTTACCTGAAGTAGGCCTGGGTATTATTCCAGGTTATGGTGGAACTCAGCGATTAGTCCAATTAATTGGAAAAGGTAAAGCGATGGAGTATGCACTTACAGGTGAAATGATTAATGCACAAACAGCATTAGACCTTGGTTTAGCAAATCATGTAGTGCCTCATGGGGAAGAATTAAACAAAGCCATTGAGATTGTTCTTAAAACTGCTGATAAAGGACCTTTGGCTTTGGCTGCAGTGATCAGATGCATCAACGATAACTTTGACGAAAACAAAAATGGTTTCGAAACCGAATACACACTTTTCGGAGATATAGCCTTAAGTGAAGACTTTATTGAAGGTGCAACTGCCTTTACGGAAAAAAGGAAAGCAGCCTTCAAAGGAGTTTAAATGAAAGAAAGACCTCCTTTAAGCAGCATCATTATTTTTGCACTGGGCCAATTTGGTTGGTCACTAGGAGTTTATAGTGTTGCAAATTTGATGGTTTATTTCTACATGCCACCGGCAGATGGCTTAGAACCAACATTTCCTCAATTCATTGATCAAGGTGCAGTCATTTTAGGTTTGACCGTTGTAGGATTACTTGCTTTCGGAGGAAGAATTTTTGATGCCTTTATTGATCCCGGAATTGCAGGGTATTCAGATAGAAAAACATCTAAATTCGGAAAAAGGAAAAGCCTGATGGCAATAGCAGCTTTTCCTTTTTCATTATTTTCTTTCCTGATTTTTTACCCTTTCGGTGTTGAGAGTTTCAGCTCAAATACAATCTACCTGGTTATATGTGTTCTCTGTTTTTACTTTTTCTATACTTTGTATGTTATCCCATACAATGCATTGATCAGCGAATTAGGGCATCATCCCGACGATAGGTTGAAAATAAGCACCATTATTTCTATCACCTTTGCATTCGGATTGATACTAGGATCTCAAGTTTATACTTTCCAGAATATGTTGGAAGCTACCTTTGACTCGCAAACAGCTTTTCAAATAGTCATAGCTGGATTTGGATTGCTTTCTTTTATCTTAATGATGATTCCTGTTTTATTTTTAAATGAAAATAGATATGCCAAACAAGAAGAACAAAGCATAGATACTTTCAAATCTCTCAGTATTGTATTCAAGGATAAAAACTTCAGATACTTTTTAATTGCTGATGCTTTTTATTGGCTGGCGGTAACTTTTATTCAACTAGGTATTATTTATTACATCACAATTTTGTTCCAGTTTGAAAAAGAACAGGCTTCTAGTTTTTTGATGTTTAGTTTCCTTGCAAGTTTTTTATTGTATTTCTTTATTTACAAAATTACCCCTAAGCTTGGCAAGCGAGTTTTGATTGTTTCCGCTTTTATTGTTTTTGCCTTCACTTTTATACTTGCTTACTTTATTCCTATTTTGAATGTAGATCTAATATCGATCTATTACGCTTTAATCATTATGGCTGCTTATCCTTTGGCCGTTTTTGGAATTTTACCAAATGTGATTATTTCTGATGCGATCAATTTGAAAGAAAAAGAAACAGGAGAGTCTCAAGCGGGCATGTATTTTGGAGTGAGAAACTTTTTGAGCAAACTAGGAATTTCGATGGCCAATTTGATATTTCCTTCATTGCTTATTTTTGGATACACTGTTGAATTCAACCAAGGTGTAAGGTATACTTGCCTTGCTGCGGCAATATTTTGTATCGTAGGATTAGTTTCTTTTATGGGCTATAAAGAAAAAGTTTAGAAAATATTAGAGCTCTCCTCGGAGCATTAATTCTTTTGTCTTAAAAATGGTAATCATACTTAAAGCATCTTTGATTTCACCATTCATCAACATTTCATAAAGTTCATCAAAAGGTAACTTTCGTATTTTCAAGTCTTCACTTTCTTCAGGTTCAGCTTCTTTCTGACTTAAGTCTTTTGCTACATAAGCAATACCTAATTCATCAGTAACTGAATTAGAGGTATTCATGTCCAAAATTTTAATCCAAGTATTAGCAATCAAGCCAGTCTCTTCTTTTAATTCTCTTTGCGCTGATAGGAGAGGATCAATACCAAAAAGACCTCCACCTTCTGGAATTTCCCAAGAGTACTCTTCTAAAGTATAACGATACTGTCCTACAATCCATGTATTGTTATGTGCATCTAATGGTAATATACCTAAAGCTATGTTTTTGAAATGAACCTTTCCATATATCCCTTTACCTCCACCAGGGTTAATCACTTCTCTATGACTCACATTTATCCATGGATTGTCATATACTTCTTTGGAATTGAGCGTCTGCCAAGGATTTTTTTCAAACATCTTTTAAAAATTTAAAAAGGACCAGAAAGAACACTTTGCCAGTTTTTAAATCCTTCGGCAATCGATATTAATCGATCGGGGTTGAAGATGCTTATGGCACCTAGCGTAAATACAACCCCAAATATCGCACCCCAAAGATGCGCTTCATGAGCGATTCCATCGTTTTTATTTTTGCTGGCGTAGTAAGAATAAATAATGTACCCGACACCTAAAATTAATGCTGGTAAGGGAGGAAACGTAAACCAATTCCAAGGTTGGAATAAGATGTAAGACATAATTAAAGCTGAAGTTGCCCCAGAAGCTCCTACAGCGGCATAAGCAGGATTATCTTGATGTTTAAAATAAGAAGGGATGGAAGCTGCTATTATTGATAACAAGTAAAGCAGCACAAATAAAACTCTCCCTGTTAATGGGCCAAATAAATAAGTTGAACCAAACGAGCCTTCTATAAATGTTCCAAACATGTAAAGCACAAACATATTTATAAATAAATGTTGATCACTTCCATGAACAAATCCATTGGTTAAAAACCTGCTTTTTTCACTCGGATTTCTTTTGATGGAATAGGGATAAAACTTAAGTTTCTCCACTATTGAATAATCTTTTTTACTCCTAAAGTGAATCAAAACAGTAATGGCTATGATGATAAATGTAAACGGTGTTTGTGCGATGTCTAAACTCATGAATGATGATATGGTTCTTTATTAATAATGGTATTTGCTCGATACAGTTGTTCTATAAAAAATAGTCTTATCATTTGGTGAGAAAAGGTCATTTTTGACAAAGAGATTTTTTGGTTTGCTCTATTGTACATTTCATCTGAAAATCCGTATGCTCCTCCGATCAAAAATATGACTTTAGCGGGACCATTCATTTTTAGCTGTCCAATTCGTTTTGCAAATTCGATTGAATTATGTGCTTTTCCATTTTCGTCCAGCAAAATAAGAAAATCTTTCTTATTTAACTTTTTAAGTACTTCTTTGCCTTCTTTTTGTTTCAGTTCTTGTTTACTTAATTTACTTCCAAACTTAACGTCTGCCAATTCAATAATTTTGAAAGGGCCATATTTTTTTAATCTCTTTTCATAAATAGCAGTGCCTTCTTTTAGGTAAGGGAAGTTTGTTTTTCCGATCCACCATAACTCGATGTTCATACTTTTTGTTTATAGAAAGTTGATTTCATCCATTAAACTATGTCTTTCGGCGTATTCATTTTTAAGCAAACCAGTTAAGTCATAAACCAAATCATGAGCTCCTATAGCTTTTAAGTGCTGAATAATTTTTGCAATTTTTTGAGCAGGAACTCTTCCTAGGTGATTATTCAAATAATTGATGACGAGTTTTTTGTACAAAGAATAAACTTTTCTCTTTCGTTTAGGCAGCAATCTTTCATCAAACAAATGAATGAGCTCCAAGGATCCCAATTTTTCAATGTATTCAAAAAGCGTTTTTAAGTTACCCGTTCTGAAGTATATTTCAGCAATGGAATTACGTTTACTTTTTGAATAAGTCTGTTCATTTAGGCGTACCAATAAATCATTGTATAAAGCTTCTGTACTTGATTCATCTAAACTTTCACTTAACTTTTCTATGTATTTAAAATCATAGGATTCAAGGAATCTAATGATTGCGTATTTGTTTACTTCATCTTCCAGATTAAGTTTAATAGCAGATTCGTAAAGGAGATCATGAATGATTTCCTTATTTTCTACATTGGTAACTTTTTTCAAACTGGAAAGAGAAATTTGTCTTATTTTTTTCCAATCATCATTTTTCTTTGCTTCTTCAATGGCGATAAATAAAATGGAAGATTGAGAAAGATTTTCTTCAATGAGTATTTGAGCTTCTTCTTTTTTATTGTCCCTTTCAAGCAAATTAATGTTTAAAACCAGGAGGTTTACTAGATTAGATTTACTTAAAGGTATAGTACTTTTCCATTCTTCAAGCATAGGGTAAAGTGATGATGTTTCACTAATTAAAATCCCTAATGACAATAAAGTTTTAAGGTAAGGGATTTCAAGTTTGTTTTCAAAAATTGACCTTGTTGGAATGTCTTCAATTAAAAAATTAAAGATTTCTTTCTTGAATGAAGGACTAATGTCTTTTGCGATAATCGATTCTATTAATTCTATGCAAGTGATGTAGATGTCTTCCAGCAGATGTTCTTCATCAAATTTTACAAAAATAGGAATCTTGAAGAGGATTGCTTGTATAATTGGATAAGCTTCTGTGTATCTTTTGAGTGCTAAATTGTCTTCTGCTTGTTTCAATAATTCTGAACAAACTTGAACAATTTGCTTTAGGCCCCTAGAGTTTATGTTTCCGTCTTTGTTTTTATACATGCTTATGGCAGAGTTCAATAATTGCACATAAGCATCTGCACTTTCTGTTCCTGGTATTTGGGAGGCAAACTTTGTTTTCAAGTCGAGCGCAAAATTTCTGTTCTTCTTTGCATAGTCTTTAACAAATTTAACTAGGTCTTCGTGAGCTACAGTTTTTAAAATGACATTCGTGTTTAATCGATTTGGTCTACTGCTTTTTTCCTTTTTCTTTTTTTGATCTCCTTGTGTTAAATGCTGCCTTAGACTTAATAAGCTTGCTACAATGTGAGTACATAATTTTTCTTTTTTAAAAGTATCACATTCACAACTGTATCGATTGACTTTTTTGTTGACGAGTTTGATTTCAGTTTCGTATTCCTTTTCAATTTTTAGGTATCCGGCCCAAAGATTTCTTTCTACTTCCATTAAAGTCAGCGGTGCTCCAGTGGCAAGCATGTTTTCAGCCATTTCAATTTGGCTGTCTTGTATGTATAATTCTATATACTCTAAAGGGAAGTTCATTTAATCTTTAAACATTATTTTTGGGAATTGGTTATTTAAATTTACGCGCATTTCATGTTTTTATAAAAAAAGAATATTAAAACCAATAAAGTTAACGATTTTGTGGCTCTATAGATGTTAAAAATTAAAGAATGAAAAGATTGTTTATTGTCAGGCATGCTAAATCCTCTTGGGAAAACCCTAGTTTGAAAGATTATGACAGGCCTTTAAATCAGAGAGGTTTGAGAGACGCACCTTTTATGGGGCAGTTTATTGCTGAAAAGTACGAATCAACTGATCTTATTATCTCTAGTACTGCCAATAGAGCATTTACCACAGCTACTTACTTTGCAGAAGCTTTTGGGATTGATAAAGATGACATTCAAACAGAAAAATCGCTCTATCACGCATATGAAGAAGAGGTTTATGAGGTAATTGCTAATCTAGATGAAGAAATAAAAAGTGCGTTCATTTTTGGGCATAACCCAACCTTTACTAGCATTGCTAACAACTTTAGTGAAGACTATATTGATAATGTGCCTACTTGCGGTATAATAGTTTTAGAAAGTGAAGCAAAAACTTGGACAGCTGTTCATAAAAAAAATACTAAGTTGATTGCTTTTTACTACCCAAAAATGTTTGCTAATAAATGAATCGACCTTTATTAATTTGCTTACTGTTTTTTTATTCTGCTATTGTCTTTTCTTGCAAAGAAGAAAGCCCAAAACTTAGTGTTCAGCAAGAGTCATTGATTAAAATATTAATGGATGTCCATTTGGCGGAAGCAGCTTTACAAAACTATTATGGTGATAATAAAGACAGTTTGGCAGATCACTATTATGGGCAGATTTATCAATTTCATAACATTGAAAAAGAGGAACTTAGTCAAAATCTAGAGATATTGCGAAAAAATCCAGCTAAACTGAAGTCTATCTACACTATTGTGGTGGAAGAATTGAGCAAACAAGAAACTAGTTCTTTTAAAGATAAATACAATAAAAAAAAGTAAAGTCTCTAAAACTAGAAACTTTACTTTACTTATGAGAGAATAATTAAAAGGCTTGATGTAAATATATGTGATTTTTCTACCCTTTATTCAGCTTAGTACTTAATGCACCGTATTTTGACACAAAGACACCTCTTTAACTATTAAACGTAAAACCACTAATGAGCCCTGCTAAAATTCTAATTGTTGATGACGAAGCAGATATCCTTGAGTTCATGAGGTATAACCTCAGTAAAGAAGGATATATCTTAGAAACGGCTCAAAATGGGGAGGAAGCCTTAGCAAAAGCAGAAGAATTTGATCCAAATCTTATTTTACTTGACATCATGATGCCTATTATGGACGGCATAGAAGTTTGCAAAAAACTAAGAAAAATAGAAAAGTTTAATAAAACAATTATCGCTTTTTTAACAGCTAGGAGTGAAGACTTTACTCAAATTACAGCCTTTGAACAAGGAGGAGATGATTATATAACTAAACCTATTCGGCCTAAGGTATTAGTTAGTCGATTAAAAGCACTATTAAAAAGAAACCAATTAGCAGCTAAAGGAAATGTTAATGTAATCGAACTTGGAGATCTTAAAATCGATAAAGAAGGCTTTATAGTTTATATAAAAGGTAAGAAAGTAGTTTTTGCTAAAAAAGAATTTGAACTGCTATACTTGCTAGCTTCAAAACCAGGGCGAGTTTTTAGAAGAGAAGAAATCTTTAACCATGTTTGGGGGAATGAAGTCATCGTAGGAAACAGAACCATTGATGTTCATATTCGAAAAATCCGTGAAAAAATTGGTGAAAATTATATTAAAACTGTAAAAGGTATCGGCTACAAATTTGATTTCTAATGTTCCAGAATCCTAGTCCTAAAGAAATTTCTATTTTTTGCACAGTTCTCACAACTGCTTTTTTTTTAATTGGCTTATTGATCCATAAGTATTTACCTTTTGCTCAAGACAATTTGATTTTCATATTTGGTCTTTCTGTTGTTTTTGCAGGATTGTCTTTCTTAATCTATTTCAATTTTCTGAAAATATTTATTTACAACCGAGTCAGAGTGATTTATAAAAACATTCAAAAAACAAAAGTTAAACAAAAAGATCTTCAAAAGGAATATTTAATGAAAGATGGGATCATCGATGAGGTAGAGTTGGATGTACAAACTTGGGTGACAGAACAAAATAAAGAGATTTCCAATTTGAAAAACTTAGAAGAATACCGAAGAAACTATTTAGGGAATGTTTCTCATGAACTTAAAACGCCAGTTTTTAATATTCAAGGTTACATTCATTCTTTGTTAGATGGAGCCTTACACGACCCTAAGATTAATGAAACTTACCTTAGAAAAGCTGCTCAAAACACAGAAAGACTGCAAGTGATCTTAGAAGACCTTGACGCTATTTCTAGATTGGAGTCAGGAGAGTTGATTTTAGAATTTCAAAAATTCAACATTAAAGATATGGTCCTAAGTGTTTTTGACGACCTATCATTAATTGCGAAAAAGAATAAGGTAAATCTTGGCTTTAAGAAAGGTTCGATAGATGATTTTATTGTATACGCAGACAAAGAAAACATTAGAAGGGTACTTTCAAATCTAGTCTTGAATGGCATAAAGTATGGTAACGAAGATGGAAACGTTTCTGTCGGGTTTTACGACATGGATAAAACTGTTTTAATAGAAGTATCTGATGATGGAATCGGAATGAGCCAAAAACACCTAAATCATGTTTTTGATAGGTTTTATCGAGCAGATAAACATAGATCCAGAAGTCAAGGTGGATCAGGCTTAGGACTTTCTATCGTTAAACATATATTAGAAGCTCACAAACAAAGAATTACAGCAAGGAGTACACCAGGGGTAGGATCTACCTTTGGATTTACGCTAGCTAAGGGTTAGATTTTTCGTTTTGCTCATCTTCCACTTTTTGAGCAACTTCTTGTGAAAGGACGCTTAAGTCAAAATCAATGCTATCAAGTATGTTTTTGATCGAATCTCGCACTGCATAGTACCTTGGAAGTTCAGCTTCTGGCATAGGGTCAGGTGGCGGCAAGTTTTGTTTGAGATGATTAATTTGTTTGCCGTCTTTCCAAAATCTAAAGCAGACATGATTCCCTGTAGCAAGACCTGTTTTCCCAACATATCCAATTACTTGACCTTGTTTAACATGTGATCCTTTTTTAACCTTGCTGTTAAATTTTGACATGTGTAGATACTGAGTACTAATGTTACCACTATGCTTAATTTTTACATACCTTCCATTATTTCGAGTAAATGCTCTTTTCGAAACCACACCATCTGCAACGGCTAAGATTGGCGTTCCTTTAGGAGCAGCATAATCTGTTCCCAGATGCATTTTTCTCTTTTTGAGAATAGGGTGAAACCTACGTCCAAAGGAAGAAGATATTCTAGAAAATTTCACAGGTGATTTTAAAAAAGCTCTTTTCATAGATCTCCCTTCTAAATCAAAAAATCCATTATGTCGTTCATTTTCAAAATAGATGGCAAAATATTCATGATCATTATTTTTGAAATAAGCACCTATTAAATCACCAATTCCAACAACTTCGCCTTCAATGTGATCCTCTTCATAAATTAGTTTAAACTGATCTCCTTTTTGTATGTGATGGAAATCTACCGACCATGCCAAAGCATCTTCCATTCGAGTAGTCAGATCATAATCTAAACCATTATTGATCATAGTATTCCATAAGGAGCTTTCGATAATGCCAGAAGCCATTTTTTCTACTTTGTCTACCTTTCTTTTGACTTCTTTACTCTTAGAAGGATCGTTTAAGTCATAGACTCTAAACTTGTAAGGTGAAGGCTCATAGATGAAATAATCTGGGGCCGTCGTAGTATCAACATTCAGTAAAGTATATGATTTATTTGCTCTCAAAGTACGAACGTCTAAGCTGTCTTTGGTTGCTGCTGCGAGCTTATGGATTTTTTCGTAAGGAACATTATGGCGTAATAAAATATCAGCTAAAAATTCATTTTCTTTTATGACATCTTCAACAGCATGGTAATAATCCATGACAAAGCCATATTTTAAAGTAGGTTCGATGATTGGAAAAGAACTTAATCCGATTGCTTGATCTAGGTTTAAAGAAGCTGAAGCTCTTTGGTAATTACCTTTGCTATTTAATAAAACAATTATAAAAAGGAGGAAACCTAGTACCCCCAACACCCTAAATATCCTAACTTTTCCCAATTGTATCTCTTTCTTTTTACTATTTCTAAATGCCCCATGAATGATGGAACATACATTTATGCAATTTAAGCTCAAAAGCTTAATCAAACAAAGATTGTTCTAACTAATTATTCTTCTTAACAATTCCTCATACAATTAATTATCTATTCAAAACCACATCAACACGTCTGCTTTTTTTCTTCTCTTCTTCAGTATCTGCAGTTTCTATTTCCCCTTTTCCGAGAGCTTGTATATTTTGATCCATGTGTTTGTCAGAATACAAAGACAAATAAGCAACAACTGCTGATGCACGTTTATTTGAGAGCTCTTTATTGTAATCTTTATCACCTTTTGAATCTGCGAATCCCGTAACTGTAATTTTCCAGTCATCGTATTTGTTTATTAATTCACTTAATTTTTTAAGCTTTTGTTTTCCAGCTTCATCAATTTCGGATGAATTGTTTTCAAAAAAGACTTGAATTCCTGTGGAGCTTAAGTATTTATCCCTGCTGTAAGCTTCAGGTTCTTTTTCTTTTTCAATAGCAATCAGAATGTTTTGGATCTTATTCTTTTCTAGAACTTCTAAAAAGAAAGCTTCGACATAAAACTGATAACCTTTTTTTGAAACTCTAAAAGAATAAGCTTTGTTTGCAGCTAAACACAATTGTACATTTCCATTTTTGTCCGTCTCATAATTTTTTCTCAAGTTATCATAACCTAAGGTGATCTTACCGGTAAGTACTTCGCCTGTGTCTTTATCTCTTAGATTTAAAGCAACTGGCAAAACTTCTTTGGGTTTATAGGCTTCTCCTAAATCAGCTTTATAGATATCTAGACCGCCCTCACCACCACTTCGCTCAGAAGAAAAGAAAATGGTCTTAGCATCATCGCTAATGAATAAACCTAATTCTTTGGCTGGACTATTCAATGGTGGCCCTAGGTTTATTGCTTTTCCCCAATTTCCATTTTTTAAAAAAGAAACAAAAAAATCACCTTCGCCGAGACCAGGGTGGGCATCAGATGAAAAATAAAGTGCTTCACCATCTTTAGCTATAAATGGTGCTTCTTCATCACCAGCTGTATTGATTGTTGCTCCCATATTTGTTGGCTTTTGCCAAGAACCATCTTTAGAACGTTGACTTACCCAAATGTCTGAACCGCCAAAACCACCATCTCGAGTACTCGCAAAATAAATAGTTTGCGCATCACATGTTATACTTGGTTGGCTATCCCATTTGATAGAGTTTAGATCACCTGTTAATTCAGTTTCATCACTCAATTGACCATCGATGAATGATGATTCAAAAATATCGCAATCAATTGATCCTTCATTTCTAGAACAACCAGCATAGAAAACTTTGTAATTGTGAGGCTCAAATTTAGCCATGCCTTCGTTTTTATCTGTATTGATTTTGATTGCGCCGTCATTTTCGTTTCCCCAGCCAGTTCCATTTTTTTTGGATAGATAAATGTCCTCTTGCTTTCCTTTTAAACTTCTGGTAAAAAGTAAAAATTCTCCATCGTTGCTTAGTGATGGAAGGTATTCGTTTTTGCTTGAATTGATGTTTTTTAAAGCAACTACATTCAAATTTGGTACTTCATCTCCCAAGCTTGATATGTACGCGATGTTTTTCAATTTAAGCTCGTACCTTTCTTCATAACTTTTTTCTAAGGCACTTTCTTTATTGGCATTGGCGTAACGCTTATCTTTCATTTCTTTAAACAAGCCTAAATAGTAATCTGCTTGTTCAGTATCCCCTAATCGTAAACAACAATCTCCACACTCATAAAATGCGGCACGCGATAGTTTTTTGTCTAAGTCGAATGATTTTTCAAGCGCTTTTTTAGCTTCATCAAATTGATGTGAATCGTAATAAGCTTTTCCAAGTAACCTATGTGCAACTGCTAAATCATCTTTTATTTTAATGGTGTATTTTAATTGCTTTATGGCCTTGTCCATTTTATCCTCACTGAGTAATTGCTGAGCTACTTGTAAAGATTCTTTTGCATTATTGGTAGTGTAAACATCCCCATTTTGAGCCTTTGAAGAAAAAGCCATGAGGCAGAAAAGCAATAATAGTTGGAATGGTCGAAAATAATGAATCATGATCTCTTTTAGCTTTATCAAATTTATGCTGTACTTAGGGCTAAATAATAGATAATTTCAATTTTTGAGTATCCTAAATTACTAAATTGAATTTAAATGAGCTTAGCTTTATCTGTAATAATTA